>QLUC01000134.1 GCA_018725275.1 Bacillota bacterium
GAGTTTTACATCAAGCTCGGCTTTATATTCACCGGCGAAATTGAGGATGGGGAAAAAATCTACACCATCGCGCTTTAGCTCCTAGGAGAAAAATGCTTCGGCATCGAGAAGCGCGCCGTCTGCATGGCGGGGATTGGCTATGCTCACGCCTTTCACCACATCCACCCCAATAACCTCAATTATCGGCTTAAGCGGCACATGGAAATGCTCACTGAAATGCGCAAAGCCGTCCCGCAGGGGCACGAGCTTCACCTCGGCCGTGCTCACCCTTGTCGCCGGATTAACGCGGCTCCAGTCAAGCGCAGCTAAAGGCTGGTCGGTTTCACGCACCTGCCCGCCAAAGGCATCCACCGTCTCAAAAGTCACCACGGTGCCCGCAGGCACCCGCATCACAGGAGAATTGCTCTTATCCATAGCATAAACAACAGCATCGCGTGAGATTCTCATGGTTTTCCTCCTCACTTCGTCTATTGTCTAAGTATTCTGTAGGCAGGGTAGAGTACCTGCTCGACGACGCGACTTGATGTTACCGGGAGGAACACCCCTTAGGCATAAGCGTCGTCGGCGCACCCGCGCTGTATCACTGTGGGGGGCAGGTACTGACGTAGGGAACCAAAGCGGCGAGGTGCCAAATGCCGGCAGTTACTAACACAACCCAGCACATGGCGACCGCTCTGGCAGAACGTCCCATCTGTTCCCATTTACAAAAAATCAAAAATGATTGACAGAAGGGGGGAAGATTGGTAAACTTTGCTTAGCAGAAATGAACAGTTTGCCATGTGGTCTATTTTAATTCCCCCGGCTGCCCATACTATGACGAGCTCGTGTGTTTGGCAAGTAGGAAGTGCATAGAGTGGCCACTAAGAGGAGCCTTCTGAAAAATCCGCTAACAGAAGGGTCGTGATTGTTTTTTCTAGTACTGTCTTTGCATTGTATACCAAAACTGAGATATGAGCGAAGCTTTAGCTAATACAGATTCTTAATTCAACCAGTACCTAGACCGCAAAAGGCTTTTGCACTTGTCTACGCGCGCAAGGCAAGTGAAGGCAATATTGTCGAGGAGGATGTTCAATCTAGACATCAATGCTGACTTTACGTATAGGGACAAAAACAACCAATGGATTCCGAAGTCAAGATCCGAGGAAGCAGTAAGCGGGGGAGCATTTGTTAGGATACATTACATTGAAGGGGTTGGTGGTTTCCGGCCTATCGACGTGCAAACAAAAGTATGGTATTTGGCCTCCGTCAATGGCTCCTTTATTTGGGTCATTACCCCTACGATACTCCACCAGTGGCAGACTAATATGGGAGGCTAGACTGATACGATGGGAACGAAAATGATATGGGTGAGGCGGGCAATAGTAGTTGCTCTGGTACTCGTGGCTGTGGTGGCATCATGTTTTTCCGCGCTGAGGAGCGTAAGGCAGCTGACCGTATGCGTTTAATCCGAGTTGGGCAGCTTTTCGCATCAATTGTGCACAACGCTGATGCAAGTTTCTCGCTCGCGGCCTTGTCTAGTCCTGCAGAACATATTAAACATATCCGGATCGCGGGTGGGAATATAATGGCAGCCAGACCAGCGGGTCACTGGCTGGTTGATGAATTGCAAAGACAGGGTATGTTTGATGTTGCCAATTACGCCGACTACTTTAGTGCTGTCAATGGAGAGGCAATCGTGGCTTATGAAGGGCCGGGAGTTGACCCCGAGTTAGATCGAAGGCTCGGGATTATTATCGAGAATGTCCGCAGGCTTAATGAAGCGCTGGGCTGGGAAGTGTGGACTTCTGGGGACAGAACAAGAATCCAAAGCGCCATTGACGGGCTCGAGCTTTTGCCACCTCGCGAGCTTTTGCCACCTCGTTAGCATCGCTCTGGCTCTGAACGCAGGGGACGGTTCCTGCCGTTCCTTTTTTTGTCCGGGCGGATTAGTCCTCGCTCAGTATGGTCTTGTGAAGGGACCGTCCCATCTGTTCTCAGGGGCGCAATGGGTTCTTTGCGTATGACAGGGCCGTGCGAGAGTTTAGTCGTTGGTTATGCGAATAGGGCTATAGAGCGTAACAAGCTGCGTCACGAGGTGGGGATACACGCGGTGCGCCGAGGGCGGCTAGTGTCAAAACGATGTTCACAGTATGATAATAGCCTGTAAAATTAATTCGCGAAATTATTACAGAGCATTAACACTTGGCAAGCGGTGTGGTCGCCGCTAATGGTGTAAGATAAAGCCATGTGAAGTGAAAGAAGGTGTTACCTTTGCTCAAGGGATTTTCGCTCGAGGAACGCAGTTGGATGATGTACGACTGGGCCAATTCCGTTTACTCCTCGGTAGTGACCGCTGCGGTGCTGCCCATTTACTTTACGTCGCTCACCGCCGCCGCCGGCATCAGCGGCGCGATGTCTAGTGTGTACTGGGGGTATGCCATAGCGGCGGCGTCACTGATTGTCGCTCTGTTCGCACCTTTACTCGGCGCACTGGGTGACTATAAAGGCATGAAGATGCGCTTGCTCCGGGTGTTTCTGGCCATCGGCGTCGTCTCCACCGCCGCTCTCGCCTTCTTCACCGGCTGGCAAGTGATTCTTGGCATCTCCATTATCACTGCAGTTGGCTTCGCAGGTGCCACCATTTTTTATGACGCCTCCCTTGTCGATGTCACGACGCCTGAACGCATGGATAAAGTATCTAGCTATGGTTTTGCCATGGGCTATATTGGCGGTAGCACCATTCCCTTTATTGGGAGCATCGCGCTGATTATGTTTGGCGAGCACATAGGCATACCGCGTGTCGTGGCGACGCGACTGTCGTTTGTGATTACCGCGGGGTGGTGGGCCTTTTTCTCTATACCCATGCTAACGCACGTCAAACAAAAGCACTACCTCGAGCACGAGCAAGGGCTTTTAGCAGCAAGCTTTAGGCGCGTAAGTACGACTCTGCGCAATGTGAAGTCCTACCGACGCGTGTTTTTGTTCTTGGTGGCCTACTTCTTTTACATTGACGGGGTGGGTACTATCATCCGTATGGCTACCATCTACGGGGCGAGTGTGGGTATCGGCACGACTACCATGATGGCGGCATTGGTGGTCATTCAAATTGTCGCCTTCCCCTGCGCCATTATTTTCGGACGCCTAGCCGAAAGGTTTGGCAGCGCCACCATGCTTTTCGCGGGGATTGCTATTTACATGGTCATCAGTGTGCTCGGTTTCCGTATGACCACAGCAGCCGAGTTTTGGGGCATAGCGCTGTTGGTCGCTACCGCCCAGGGTGGGATACAGGCAATCTCTCGCTCACACTTCGGCAAGATGATTCCCAAACAGAAGTTTAACGAGTTTTTTGGCATGTACGATATATTTTCTCGCTTTGCTGCCATCTTGGGGCCCATGATGTTTGCCTTTCTCACCCAAGCAACGGGCAATCCTCGCTTTGGCGTGCTGAGCGTAGTGTTTCAGTTTACAGTGGGAGCGATATTCTTGTGGCTGTCGGAACGGGTGGTTAGAACGGCACCGCTCGTGCCCAAGGCGGCAGCATGACTCGTCGCCTAGTTGTTGTTTCGGTTGACGCGCTTTCGGTAGACAACTGGAACGATGTATTAACCTTACCGACGTTTAAGTCGTTGATAGAGAGCGGGGCCTACAGCAATCAGCTAAGTAGCGTTTTCCCCACAGTGACGTATGCCGTGCATGCCACTATGGTCACGGGGATGTTTCCTGAAAACCACGGTATCCTGCATAATCACCCGCTGCAGCCGTTTGTACCGGAGAAAGAGAAACAGTGGTACTGGTACCGCCGGGACTTGCGCGCGCAACCCATTTACGATGTGGCACGTATTCATGGGCTGACTACCGCCGCCTTCTTGTGGCCGACCACCGGAAGAGCAAAAATACACTATAACCTGCCGGAAATCGTGGCGCTAAAAGGGGAAAACCAAGCCCTGAAAGTGCTACGTAACGGGAGCACTTTGTACTGCATGGAGCTAGAGCTGCGCTTTCGCCACATTAGGCAAGGTATCG
>QLUC01000135.1 GCA_018725275.1 Bacillota bacterium
GGGCGCGGGGGGGCTGCTGGCGGCTTGCGGGCCGCGTTCGCCCTTTGCGGGCATCGACATCACCGGGGCCAGCTACGCCTAGGGCTTTGACCTGACTGACCACAACGGCGTGCGGAAACCGTGGTTTGACCACGATAACCCTCCGTAACCCTCCGCGGGGGCAGGGCTGTGGCACTGGGGGCAGTCGGCCTCATGCCGTCCGCTGCGCGGCCAAAAATCGGCCAACCGCCCCCAGCGCCCCAGCCCCACGTAAATCGTTGCTTGACCCAGATTTACATGTTTTTAGCTTAACCGAGTGCCATGAGGGTCAGACCACAATTTCCTGTCCAGCCTCGGTTCGCAGAGGCTGGAGCAGTTGGTCTAGCAAAGGCAGGCCTCGGTTATTTTCCTCTCCTATTCCTGCCGCTCCCCCACGGGTGCGACGCGCTGGCAACTGGGTCTTGAAAAGCCTAGAGAAAAGGCTCGAGCATCTAAACGACACGCCGCCTACCATCAACGGACGAACATTTGCGCTCGCTGAGAAAATCGGGGCCGGTCAAGATCAACAAGGATTGAGTAATGAGCAAATATTTAATAACATTTGACATGGACACAAATTGTCTCAAGCACAACTATCATGGAAATAATTGGAATAATGCTTATTCGGATATTGCGAAAATCCTGAGGGAATTTGGCTTTGAAGGTATTCAAGGCAGTGTTTACCTTGGTGCAGAAGGGATTAGCGAGGCGCATGGAACACTGGCATTGCAGAAATTGACAGCCAATTACGATTGGTTTTATACGTGTATTTCAAACATCCGCTTTTATCGGCTCAAAAGCGACCTAAATGCACAGTTTATCGTTGATGGTGTTTATCTTGCCAAACAGCAATTTCTGATACAGATGGAAGCCTTCCGCATCGGCCTCCTGCAAGCTGGCTTAACAGAAGCGCAAATTAATCAGGTGTTAAAACAGCAGAGTTTTGACTTTCAGCATCTAGCAGCAACGAATCCGACAAATATCCTACCACCGGGGAAATAGGAAATTGGGGTAGTGGCAAAATGACGAAATCGGTGACGGGTGACGAAATCCGGAAATCCGGAAATCGTGGTCAGACCACAATTTTCGCTGGCTCTAGTTTTTTATGATCGCGAACCAGCAACTGCTGTGGCGGCCAGTTAAATCGCGGAGATGCTACATGACGACAACCAACCGTAAGAGCCGCATCCTCGACGAAATGCACCAGACCGCGCGCGGGTTGCATGGCGCTGGACTCATCAGCAAACGGCGCATGGCCGTCGATGGCCCCTCGTCATTCCGTGTGGAAGTTTGACTGCGAGAATGCGTCGTAGTAGAGCGCGGTGGGGCTTGTGGGCAACTCGGTGCACCGAGTTGTCCACAAATCCACCGAGCGGTGTTCTGGGCAACAGAAGAGGACTGCAACATGGGCGTGGGCATTGAAGCGCTGTTTACCAGTGCACTGGGCTTGCAAGAGCCGTGGAGTGTTGAGAAGGTTGAACTCGACACCGCGCGACGGCGCATCGACTTCGAGCTCACCTGCAAGGCCACCTGTCTGCCTTGCCCCCATTGCCAAGCTGCAGGGCAAGGCGTGCACGACCGACTCGAGCGCAAGTGACGGCACTTGGACTTCTTTCAGTACGAGGCCTGGCTGCACGCCAAGGTGCCGCGCATTGCCTGCAAGGTCTGCGGCAAGACGACGCAGATGGACGTGCCTTGGGCACGAGAGGGCAGCGGCTTTAGCGCCTTGTTTGAAGCCCTGGCCTTGTCTTTGTGCCAGACGCTGCCGGTGCGCCAAGCGGCCGCCCTGCTGCGCTGCTCGGACAAACAACTGTGGCGGCGCATCGAGCACTACGTCCAACTGGCACGGGCGAAAGACGACATGGCCGAGGTCAGCGTCGTGGGCATCGATGAGACCAGCCTGCGCAAGGGACAGAACTACATCACCGTGGTGCACGACCTCAACGCCAAGAGGCTCTTGTTTGCCTGCGAGGGCCGCAGCCACCAAAGCGTGGTCGACTTCGCCGCCGACCTCAAGGCGCACGGTGGCGATCCAGCCCAGATCGAACATGTCTGCCAAGACATGAGTGCGGCCTATGCCAAGGGCGTGGCGTTGGCGCTGCCCAATGCCCAGATCAGCTACGACCGTTTCCACGTCATCGCCATGGCCAACGAGGCCATGGATGGGGTGCGGCGCCAAGAAATGAGTTCGCAGCCGCAGGCGGTCAAAGAGGCCTTGGGTGACAACGACCGCAAGCTGCTCAAGAGTTTGGGCTGGGGCATGCGCCGCAACCCCGAGGACTGGAGCGCCAAGCAGACCCATGCGATGCACTGGCTGCAGCGCTCCACGCTCAAGAGTGCACGGGCCTGGCGCCTGAAGATGGCGTTGCGCGCGGTCTATGCCAGTGCGGCAGCGGGCAATCACAGGGAGCAGGCCAGCAAGGGGTTGAAGGACTGGTTGAGCTGGGCTAGGCGCAGTCGCTTGGAGCCGTTTAGGAAGTTGGCCAAGACCTTGAGCGAGCGCTTTGAAGCGGTCGTGCGCGGCATGCTCGACAAGCGCAGCAATGCGTATGTGGAGGCCATGAACGGGATGCTGCAGCAGGCCAAGCGAGCGGCCAGAGGATTCAGGACCGCCAGCAACTTCATTGCCATCGCCTACTTGCGCATGTCCAAGCTCAAGCATTTGCCCATCAACCCGCTGCAGCCGGCGCTGCCGCAGGCAGTTGGGCGGGTGCACCGGTGTCGCTGATGTTGTCAAGTTCCACACAAAAGGGCATGGAGCCCAGGCATTGCGTGATCTTTTGACGCAGGCCCAGCGTATGCAAGCTGCTGGAATGAGTCAAGAGCAAGTGGCTCGCTGGGCGGTTGACGGGAGAAACCAGTTGAAGATTGAATACCGGGAATTGACGCCCCCGGAAATGCTCTCAAATATAGAGGTGCGAAATATGGAGAAATATCGAAACCCATTAGGCCCTTCCGTAGATCAATTGCGATCAACAGGGAAGTCATGGCAGCAAATTATTGAGGGTGCAGCAAGGCCAGGAGGTCAAGACCTTGATCTTTCGCCGCCAGGGTTTAACAAGTAAGGGGATATCCCCATGTTTTCATTTCGTGTAAGTTCTTTTGCCAATGGTGATAAATATTCCCTAGAGCTGGAAGATTTTGAACCCAAAAGTGGATATGAGTCTTTTTTGAAAGAGGTGTGTCTTTTTGTGAACTCGGAATACTTGGATTGGTATCAGGGCGTCGAGTCCGGAATTGGTCATATCAATTACAAAGGCTACAAAATGACGGTGTTTTGGACCGACTTTCCATTCGCGCTGAGTTTTGACTGCAGAGATGAGGCGATGGCTTTAGAGCTACGGGGTTGGCTCGAAGCCTATTTCTCCGTGCAATCAGAAAAATGAGGCCCTAGCTGTCGCATCGCTGATGATTGTATAGACTCGACCAAAACCGGACGCCGCCTGGATCATGTGGTGATCGTTGGCGGCAAGGTGGTGGATGTTGTCGAGACAACGAGTTTGACGGCCAAGAAAGAAAAACAGATGAGACACGAACAGCAAACCAGAGATGCAGGCGGTACATTTATTCGTGATCGACAGACGGGGCAATTGGTAGAAGTGCCATCGATTTCTCGCATCGAAAGGAGGCCTTGAATGGCAACTACGAGGAAGATTTTAAGTTACGAAGAAATGCTGGAAAAGTTTCCAGATTGGCGTATTTTTGATACGGATACATATTACCGCGAATCCACGCCGGAAGCGACCGAGGCTGCTCGTCTTCGAGTTCTTCGGTACACTGGCATTGCCATTAAGTTCATGCAAGACCATGGTCTAACGCGGCGTGTGCTCTGTGAAACGGCTCCAGATATTCCAGAAGATTTCCGTGTTTATCTGCGAGACATTACTCCAGAAGGGCTAGAGTTCGATCGCACTGGTTTCATGAAGTGGCTC
>QLUC01000136.1 GCA_018725275.1 Bacillota bacterium
AGGTGGCACAGCGACATTTTCTTAAATACGGCTGACGACCAAGTCTTTGATTTTCGCCATCCACAGGGCAAGGAGCGCTTGTTCCAGCAAAAGGAAAAAGATTGGTTGCCGTTTGGTTACAGCAAGGAGTATCTAGATTCCATGCGTCAATGGGCGTTTTGGGAGCAGGAGTTCGCCAAGGTTGCTGACTATAACCAGAAAATAAGAGCGCTGCGCGGGCAGTAATCAGGTTTGTGGCCATAGTTATTGATACTGCCTGGAGCAAGGTTGGCAGAGTCCCATGTGGGGCTGTAATGATTGTTGTTGAACATCTAAGCAACTAATTGAATCGTCAGGAGGGGGCCTATGCGCTTTTCTTTGAATGGTGCGCCGCAGGATTGTCAGGGCATATCGGACAGTCCTAATTTGCTTTGGTACTTGCGCAACGTGGCCCGTACCACATCCGTAAAAAATGGTTGCGGTGAAGGGGTTTGCGGCACCTGCATGGTATTGGTGGATGGCACAGCAGAGCGGGCCTGCAAATTGTCCTTGGCCCAAGTCGAGGGCAAGAGTGTTCTCACCGTAGAGGGTCTTACCGAACGGGAACAGGAGATCTATGTCTGGGCTTTCGCCAGGGCGGGGGCGGTGCAGTGTGGGTTCTGCACTCCGGGCATGGTCATAAGCGCGAAGGCACTGCTTGATGTTAACCGCAGCCCATCCCCCGAGCAGATCAAATTAGCTCTACGCGGCAATCTATGCCGCTGTACGGGCTATGTAAAAATAGTCGAAGCGGTGGCTTTGGCGGCCGAGGCCTTGCGTTTGACGGAAAGCAAAGCGCAACTCAGCGCAGAGTGTGGGGTTGGTAGTCGCTTCCCTCGCACCGATGCCCCATCCAAGGTGCTAGGCAAGGCAGTGTTTACCGATGACTTGCTGATGCCAGATTTGCTCTATGCCGCTGTGTTGCGCTCGCCCCTGCCGAGGATGCGGCTACATTCCATGGACATAGAGCCGGCTAGCTCTGCGCCGGGGGTGGTTGCCGTGTTGACAGCCGCGGACATACCCGGGCAGAGATACCACGGGTATATAAGAAAGGATTGGCCGGTGCTGGTGCAGTGCGGCGAAGAAACGCGTTACCTAGGCGATGCCTTGGCCTTAGTGGCGGCTCGGACTGAAGTGGCCGCCCGGGCAGCCTTGGTTCAAATCAAGCTTGAATACGAGGAATTACCGCCGGTAAGCTCGCCGTCCATGGCCATGGGCAGCGATGCTCCAGTGCTTCATCCCGGCGGGAATATTTTGAGCCGCACCGACCTCTCCATGGGCGATGCGGGTGAGGCGATCCTCGCGTGCTCCCATGTTGTCACCGCGCACTACAGTACCCCCATGACTGAACATGCCTTTCTAGAGCCTGAGTCGGTCGTCGCCTACCCAGAGCACGGGGTGTTGGTTGTGGAATCGGGCTCACAAAGCGTGCATCATGATCAACAGGATATCGCCGCCATTTTGAACCTGCCGATGGCAAGAGTTAGAGTGGTCAACAACTTTGTCGGGGGGGCTTTTGGGGGCAAGGAAGACTTGAGCGTGCAGCATCATGCTGCCCTTTTGGCTTGGCATACCCAAAAACCCGTCAAACTGACCCTCTCTAGGGCGGAGAGCCTACTCGTTCATCCCAAGCGCCACCCTATGGAAATCGATATCACCTTAGGCTGTGACGAGCAAGGCACCCTCAAGGCCTTGCAGGCCGCTATAGTTGCCGATACCGGTGCATATGCCTCTCTGGGGGCTCCGGTGTTGGAACGAGCCTGCACCCATGTAACCGGTCCCTACCGTCTGCCGAATGTTGCGGTACGGGGCATAGCGGTTTATACCAATAACCCACCTGCCGGCGCTTTTAGAGGGTTTGGGGTGCCGCAAGTCGCTTTTGCTATAGAAAGCGCCCTGGATGTTTTGGCGGAGCGGGCGGGCATCAGTCCCTGGGAAATACGTTATCGCAATGCCCTACAGGAAGGCGATCTGCTGGTGACGGGGCAGGCGGTGAAGGACGTGCACCTAAGGGACACCTTGTTGGCTGTCAAGGCGGACTATAGCGGCAATGCCTACGCGGGCATTGCCTGCGGTATGAAAAATGTGGGCCTGGGGGTAGGATTGAAGGATGTGGGGAGGGCCGTCATCGAAGCGGCGGATGGCAAGGCCGTCCTCTATACGGGTGCCGCCTGCATCGGGCAGGGGTTGGCCAGTATTCTGAAGCAGGTGGTATGCTCCGTTGCCGCGCTACCGGCGGACAAGGTGGAGGTGTTTCTGGCAGACACTGGGAGCACTCCTGATTCCGGCGCTACTACGGCCTCAAGGCAGACGCTCTTCACCGGAGAAGCGACACGTCGGGCCGCCGAAGAATTAGCGCGTGACTTGGAGGCCTCGACCTTGACCCAATTAAATGGTCGCCGTTACCAAGGAGAGTACAGTGGACTGACTGATTCCTTGCAGAGCGACTCCCCAACTCCCGTCACACATGTGGCCTATAGCTTTGGGACGCAAGTAGTCATTCTCAATGCAAATGGGAGGGTAAAGAAGGTGGTAGCGGCCTATGACGTTGGCCGAGCCATCAATCCGACTCTATTAGAAGGGCAGGTCGAGGGAGGCATAGTCATGGGGCTGGGTTATGCTTTGACCGAGGACTTCCCTTTGTCCGACTGCATCCCCTTGGCCAAGACCTTAGGCAAGCTCGGCCTATGGCGGTTTACAGATACTCCGGAGATTAAAATTTTGTTAGTCGAAAAGAACTACGAAGAAAAGGCTTTCGGGGCCAAGGGAATTGGTGAGATTGCCTGCATTCCCACCGCCCCCGCGGTGGCGGGTGCCCTCTTCGCGCTGGATGGCCAGCGTCGGTACGAACTGCCCCTGTTGAACACCGCCTACAGGAAGCGGCCAGTGCGTTCGGCGAACAAATTAGATAAATAGGGAGGACTTATACATGGGACAACCAATGGATTCGACCTTGTCGTGGTCGGCGCACCAAGTCTTGCAGGAAGCCGCACGGTGTCTATACTGCCATGACGCGCCCTGTGTGGCGCGCTGCCCCGTCGGAATGAAGGTGCCGGAGTTCATTCGTAAGATTGTCACCGGTAACTATGAAGGTGCAGCGAATGTAATTTACCAAAGCAATGTCTTCGGCGCAATTTGTGCGGATGTTTGTCCTCAAATTGAACTTTGTGGCAAGGACTGCAATACGCGGAACATGGGAGAGGCCATCAGTATTGCCCGCCTGCAGCAGTTTGCCGCACAAAAAAGGCAACAGCCCTTGGCGACACCTGTGGCTATCCAGGGCAAGAGGGTGGCCGTAGTGGGGGCCGGACCGGCGGGCCTAAGCGGAGCGTATGCTTTAGCCGGCAGGGGTTACGAGGTGGTGGTGTTTGAGGGTCGCCCCTACGGCGGGGGTACAGCGGCCTGGGGCATTCCGTCCTATCGTCTGTCCCAGCCAGCCCTAGAGAGGGACTTGGCCCGCATCAGCGAAGTGGTGCGAGATATTCGTTATTCCACCGTGGTTGGGCAGGACGTTGCCGTAGAAGATCTGCTGGCCGAATACGATGCCGTTTTGCTCGGATGTGGCCTTGGCCATGGGGAGATGATGCGTATCTCGGGAGAAGGACTCCCCGGTGTGCTATCTGCCGAACAATTATTGGCCAGTTATAATACGGGCTTTAAGGGTTCAGTGCCCCAAGATGGGCACGAAATAGATAGGGTGGTCATCATCGGCGGCGGCAATACGGCCATGGACGTGGCCTGCGTTGTCAAGCGTGCGGGGGCGTCCAAAGTAGTGGTGATGTATCGGCGCAGTCTAGAAGAAATGCCCGCTTGGCGCGAAGAGTACGAAAGTGCCGCGGCGCTGGGCGTCGAATTTCGCTTTAGAACTGCCCCCATAGCCATCCTCGGCGCGGACAGAGTGCAGGCCTTGAGCTGCGCCG
>QLUC01000137.1 GCA_018725275.1 Bacillota bacterium
CACAAGTTCACTCGTGCGATAACCCAAAAAAAATCGTGGGTTGCGTGCAGCGCAAAACTTTGGTACAATGAGTTTCGTCGACATGGTGGGTGTAGCTCAGTCGGTTAGAGCACCAGATTGTGGATCTGGGGGTCGTGGGTTCAATTCCCATCATCCACCCCATTTGCGCCCGTAGCTCAGCTGGATAGAGTAACGGACTACGAATCCGGTGGTCGCAGGTTCAAATCCTGCCGGGCGCGCCACTGTATTTTTTGGGTGTTTTGGGTTACGAAGCTTACCATTGTGGTAAGCTTTTTTTGTGCTATAATGTAGTGGTCAATCGCGACCCAATAAGTACATACCCATTGAGGAGGACTATGCTTTTGAAAACGGATATGAAGAATCTAGAGAACAACAGACTGCAAATTGAGGTCACGGTGGATGAGGCCGAAGTAGCCGAGGCCCTGCACGGTGCTTACAAGAAAGTTGTCGCAAAAGTAAACATGCCCGGGTTTCGTAAGGGCAAGGTGCCGGTGCAAATTTTGGAGTCTCGCTACGGGGCAGCGGTATTGCATGATGATGCCCTCGATATTCTTCTGCCTAAGGTCTATGAGCGTGTGCTTTTGCAGGCAAAGGTCAAACCTATTAGTCGTCCTGAGGTCGAGGTCGTCCATTTTGCCCGCGGCGAGAACGCAACAATTAATTTCGTGCTGGAACTTTTGCCCGAAATTAACGTACAAGAATATAAGGGCATTGCCGTGAGTAAGCCCCGAGTTTTGGTGAGCGACGAGCAGGTAGAGAACGAGTTGCAAAAGCTTGCCGAGCGCCACACTCGTCTGGTAGACATGCCGGAGGGTAGGCTCGCGGTGGGCGATACGGCGGGGATAGATTATATGGGCAGCGTGGACGGCGTGCCGTTCGCTGGGGGCGAGGCTGCCGGGCACACCATCGAAATTGGCTCCGGCCAGTTTATCCCGGGGTTTGAAGAACAATTGGTGGGCATGGCTTGTGGCGAGGAGCGTACCATCGCCGTCACCTTCCCTGCTACCTACCACAGCGCAGAACTAGCCGGTCAGCTGGCCAACTTTAAGGTGGTGTTGCATGATATAAAGCGCAAGCAACTGCCAGTCATAGACGATGATTTTGCCAGGGAAATTTCGGAGCATGATACCCTCGCCGATATGTTGGCAGAAATTCGCGCCAACTTAGAGATGGTAGGCGAGAACAATGCCAAAAAACGCATAGAAAACGAAGTTGTAGCTACAGTAGTAGAGGGCGTCGTTTTTGATGTGCCCAAGGTGTTTATTGAGGAAGAAATGGATTCTATGCTGGAGGACATGTCCGCAAGTCTTTCGCGTAGCAAGCTAAAGCTTGAGCAATATTTAGAATATCTTGGCAAGACTAAGGAGGCCCTGCGGGAGGAGTTTAGGGACTCTGCCGCGAATAGGGTAAAGACGAGGCTCGTCCTCGAGAAAATCAGCGATCTTGAAAACATTACCGTGGAGGATGCGGAAATAGAAGCATACTTGGCGGCCATGGGACAGGGCGCGGGGAAGAGCGCGGTCGAAGTAGCCGAAATCCTGCAGAAGAGGGGCCAGTTCGAGGCCGTGCGTGCCAGCATCATCACCGGAAAGACCATTGACTACTTAGTAAGTGTGTCGGTGGTGAAAGAAGACCAGGAGGTAGAGTAAGATGGGTTTGATACCCTTTGTAGTTGAACAAACTAGTCGTGGGGAGCGCAGCTACGATATTTTTTCGCGACTGCTCAAGGATAGGATCATCATCCTCGGTAGCCCCATTGACGACCATGTGGCCAATCTCATCGTGGCGCAGCTTTTGCACCTAGAGGGTGACGATCCCAGTAAGGACATTGACCTCTATATCAACAGCCCCGGTGGGCACATTGATTCCGGCTTGGCCATCTACGACACCATACAATTTATTAAATCTGACGTGCGCACCATCTGTATCGGCATGGCGGCCAGCATGGGAGCGGTGCTCCTCGCCGCCGGTGCGCCCGGCAAGCGCATGATACTGCCAAATGCGCGCGTGATGCTCCATCAACCTCACGGCGGGGCTCAGGGCCAAGCAGTGGATATCGAAATACAGGCTAGAGAGATACTCCGTATGCGTGAGTCGCTCAATAAGATTCTCTCTACACACACCAATCAACCTCTAGAAAAAATCGCTAAAGACGTTGACCGCGACTATTGGATGACAGCCGAGCAGGCCAAAGATTACGGTTTGGTGGATGAAATCTTAGTTAAGCGCAAGAAGTAGCCGGGAGGAGGCCGTTTCATGGGGAAGTTTGATGATCGAAACGCCGTCAAGTGCTCCTTTTGCGGTAAGACGCAGGAACAAGTTAAGAAACTCATCGCGGGACCGGGAGTCTACATCTGTGACGAGTGCGTGGAACTTTGCATGGAAATTGTGGAAGAGGAAGCGCATCAGGGCCAAGAGGTTGAGCGCAAGGAGATTCCTAAGCCACATGTCATCAAGGAGTTTCTGGACCAATGGGTCATCGGTCAGGATGATGCTAAGCGTGTTTTAGCGGTGGCCGTGTACAACCATTACAAGCGCATCTATGCCGCACCGAGCAAGGGTGAGGATGTCGAGCTAACCAAGAGCAATATCGCCCTCATCGGGCCGACCGGTGTGGGTAAGACGCTCTTGGCGCACAGCTTGGCAAAAATACTCAATGTCCCCTTCGCCATTGCCGACGCGACTTCGCTCACTGAGGCTGGTTACGTGGGGGAAGATGTCGAGAACATCTTGCTCAAGCTCATCCAGAGCGCCGACTATGACATCGAGCGCGCCGAAAAGGGTATTATCTACATCGATGAAGTTGACAAGATCGCTCGCAAATCAGATAATCCCTCGATAACCCGCGATGTGTCCGGCGAAGGCGTGCAACAGGCCCTGCTTAAGATTCTCGAAGGGACGGTGGCCAGCGTGCCCCCGCAGGGCGGGCGCAAGCATCCCCATCAAGAATTTTTGCAGATTGACACGACGAACATTCTTTTTATCTGTGGCGGAGCTTTTGACGGCCTCGAGAAAATCATCGAGAACCGCATCGGCAAGAAGGCCATGGGTTTTGGAGCGGATGTAAAGTCGCGGGCGGATACCCCCATTGGCGAGTTGCTTAGGCAGGTGCTGCCGACCGACCTGCTCAAGTTTGGCCTGATACCAGAGTTTGTCGGGCGTATACCGGTCATTGCGACGCTTGACCGTCTGGATGAAGATGCTCTCGTGCGCGTCTTGACCGAGCCGAAAAATGCCTTGGTCAAGCAGTACACCAAGCTTCTGGACTATGACGGGGTAGACTTGGAGTTTAGAGCGGAAGCTCTAAGAGCTATTGCTAAGGAAGCCATTAAGCGCAACACCGGGGCGCGGGGACTGAGGGCCATTATGGAGAAAATTATGCTTGCTGTGATGTATGATGCTCCTTCCCGCACCGACATCAAGAAGTGCATCATTACTGAGGAAGTCATTCTACAAAACGAACTACCCATCTTGCTCACCGAGAGCACCAAGCCCCGCAAGAAAAAAGACGTCACTGCCTAAAAAGAAATAGCCGCCCATGGTTTTTTTCTCACCCTACGCACAAACTAACAGCGAGGTGAGCAAGATGAACATGGGCGGTGTTTTTTCTGTGGTACAAGTGTTTTTTGCCGTGGTCATTGGCCTTTACTTTCTCAACCTATTGCGCTCGCAGCAGGGCAATAAGGTCGCTATCGAAAAAGAGTCACGCAAGGAGATAGATAGATTAATTAAGCTGCGCCAGATTTCTCTGACCGAACCTCTCGCCGAGAAGACGCGCCCGGCGTCGTTTGCTGACATCATCGGCCAGAACGATGGCATCAAGGCTTTGCGTGCGGCCATTTGTTGCCCTAACCCCCAGCACGTCATCATTTACGGGCCCCCCGGGGTGGG
>QLUC01000138.1 GCA_018725275.1 Bacillota bacterium
CCCTCCTACCCCTTCGTCCCACTTATCTTTGCTACGTCCCACTTAAAGCTAAACACCCCACTCTTTATATAAAGCCAGAGTCTGGTCGCTCATGGCCTGGGCTGTGCCATGCTGCAAGAACCATTGCTTGCCTCTGGCTGCCCTTAACTTCGCTCCCTCGCCATCCCGGAGACAGGTGGATATGGCTTCTGCCAAGGCCTGTGGATGGCCCCGCGGCACGAGGAAAGCTGTTTCGCCCGACCGCACTACTTCAGGTATACCACCCACCGCTGTCGCCACCACCGGCACTCCTGCGGACAAGGCCTCAAGGAGCACGATGGGCAGACCCTCCATGTCCGAAGACATGACAAAGACATCCGCACTGCTCAGGATGGCCCGCGCATTTTGGCGATACCCCGTGAATACCACCCGGCCTTCAATCTTGAGGTGCTTCGCGAGAGCCTCGAGTGCTCCAAAAAGCGGTCCTTCCCCGACCAACAGGAGAGTGGCGGTTGGCAGGGCCATCTGGACAATGGCCATGGCCTGCAGTAAGACATCAAATCGTTTGACGGCGACAAAGCGCCCCACCGCGCAGATAATTGGACCCGCTGGCAGCGAGAATTCTTTGGCTAGGGCGATGCCGCTCCCCTCCCAGGGGGTGATGCCGTTGTGAACGACCGCGACTCTGTCTGACCGGACGCCCCTCTTGTTTAAGGAGTGGCCCAAGTCCCGCGAGACGGCAATAAACCGATCGGTGAGCGACCAGGTGAGCCTGTCCACCAGCGAAAACCAGGTGTTGTGCCAGGCCTGGCCATAGTCCAAATCACTGTAACTGTGCACCGTGGTAACCACACACCTGACCCCGGCCAGGCGCGCAGCTAGGCGACCGTAGAGGTTGGCCCGGCCGCCATGGGTGTGAACTATATCCGGCTGCTGCTCGCGCAAGAGCCGGAGCAGCGCCTTGAAAAGACGCAGCGACATCATCCGGCTCACCCCGAGACAGGTGGTAGGGATGCCGGCCGCCCTAGCCTCTCGGGCCAACAACCCATCCGAAAAAACAATCAAAAAGGCGTCACAACCTGCCCGCCGTAGCTCGGGCAAAAGGGTGACGAGGTGGCTCTTGCCGCCACCGGTCTCCCCACCGCCGTTAATGTGAACCACCTTCATCGGTCGTGCGTCCTCCCTGTCATACCCACATAGAGGGCGATCATTTGCCGGAGGACGACGATGGCTGCTAACCCGAGGATGGCGCCAATCCAAAGCCCATGGAAGGTCCGGAGCAGGGAATGCGCCAAGGGAGTGCGCAAATGCATGAAGGTATTGACGATGGAGACTTGCGCAATAGCCACCACTACCAGCCCTCCCTCAAACATTAGACGGGAGAGATTGCGCCTAAAATACATGATTACGAGCAATACCGGGTGGATGAGAATTTCCTTGAAACGGGGACGGGCGATCAACACTTCTTCCATCCAAAAGCGCAGATTGAGCTCAAACTGACTGATGGAATGCACATGCCCCGCCCGCCAGACATAGATGACGACCGCCGACGCAAATAATAGCACCAACAAGGCCGCCCCAAGTACCCCGATACGCCTAACTTCCTCGCGAATTTCACCAAAAAGTTTTTTAAAGCGGGGGACGAAAAGCAACCCCGCTAGGATGACGAGGGGAGCGGTATACTGCAACTTGACGCCGCGAAAATACTCAAATTCTGCAATAAAGTAGTAATCACTGAGGTAGCTGGCCACTAGGAGGGCGAGGCCGAGGGTGGTGACATTGATTAAGAAGAAGCCTCGCCAGGGGTTCTTTTCGTCCTTCCACAAGGCTAGGGCGGCCATACTCGCTATAATGGCCCCTCCTAGGGCCACGCTTAAGCGCAAATAGACGCTCCACGGGGTGAGGAGGAAAATTTGCGAGAATACCACCGCCCCTACGCCTAGGTACCCAAGCAGCGGGGGCAGCTTAAATTTACGCACCACAGCTAGTCCGAGCAAAGCGATGCCCGCTGCCACAAAGAAGAATTGCCATGGGCGGGGGTAAAATCGCCTAAATGACTCGGCCGAACCCAAGGTAAACCCCGCCTTCCGCACGCTGGCCGCCAAAAGACGCACATACTCTTCGTTGTACTCGATATCCGGAGCGCGATAAAAAGGGCGCATGTAGATGGCGCGCACATTGTATTCCTTGACTGAACCAAGCCAGCGGTCGGTCATGCTGTAAGGGGTGACGAGGGGATTGTTAGTTTCAAGGCGCGAAGGGCGAAAGCCGCGAATGATGCGGCTCTCGTCGGTCAAAATGCCCTCCACACCTACCAGCGGCACGTAGCCGCGCAGGGTGTCGTGGCGCTGTAGCCAGTAAATTCTAAGATTGCGCTCGGTAATGACCCTTTTTAGCTCCTCCACTCCGGAGAGGTCGTCGGCCAGACGGTTACCGGTGAACATCACCCCGGCGAAGTCGCGCGTGGTCAAAAACTCGGCCATAGCGCGCACCGAGCTCCCGGTGTAGGGCGAGAAGACCGGCAAAAAAGCCAAACCCACCTCGTCAATCGCCGCGATGAGCGTGGGCGGAAAACCTAGGCTCGCTCGCCGCAAGCGCTCCACCGGCATTTCGGTGTAGACGACCGAACCGAAAACAGTGACCTCTTGCCCCAGCGAGAGCTCCTCGATTAGCTTGATGATGGGCCCTTGCAGTTGCTCATCTTTGATATGCAGCAGTGACTGGGTCGGCAAGGGGCTTCGCAGGCCAAGCCCGGCTGCGTACTCCCGAGCATCGGCCCCCGCCCCGCGAATAACTACGTCGCCCAAAATTGCCATGTCGCGCAGCGGCATCACATGGCTGGCAATACCATAAAGACCCGCCTCCTTCAGCCGACGCAGGTAGAGGGGCAGGTCGAGGGACTCTTGCCTGGCGCGATAGTATAAATCGGTGCCATCCATGAGGAGGGCCACTTGCCGATTCTGTCGCTCTACCAGATGCCTCTCCCAAAGGATGGAAGAAGAAGCGAGGACGACCAAGACGAGCACCAGCACATATAGTCGACGGACCATGCACAACACCTTTCACCTAAACTACTGCAAGACACGGGCGCTGATAATAAGTTGCCCAGGTTCCATTTTAACATCTATAAGCTCTAGGGGCATAGGAGCCGCTGCCAAATCTATCACAAAATGCGTGTCCCGCAAGGCCGCTTCGACTATGGCTGGCGGAATCAGGAAACCTGAAATCTCGACCGCTTCCGGCACAAAGGCTATTTGTTCCCGGCCTGCGGCGACGAACTTGCCCCGCACCGCGAGGTCCAGCTTAGCGTTTAACAAGGGCACTTGGCCGAGCACCGTGGCTGACCCCGCATGGATTTGGATTCTCCAGCCACGCAGAACTGGGATTCTCTCCCACAAATACTTGCTTAATTCGCCCTCGCCCACCGCTATACGCACCTGTAGTCCGGCTTCGCTCCGAAAACGCACTTCCCTTCGCGCCAACAAATCGCGCATGTTGAGGACCACGTTCTCCGCAACCAGAGCGTATTCATTGACCACCAAGCCGCCGAGGTTGACATTCTTAGCCTCTATGGCCACTTGGTCAAATTGCCCGAGCAAGAGGCGTAGCGTCGGGTAGGACGCGAGGCGCACCGCCACATCCGCCCCCAAAGTGCGTTTTAACCCCATCTCTAAACCGCGGGCGATGACATGCGGAGCGGCAAAAGTGGTCACTGCCAAGACGAAAGCGACAAGCAACGCCAAGAACAAGGCCTTCTTCATGCAAACATTCCCCCTCTATGTTTTAACCGCGACCGCCCGCGGACAACATCAGAAGAACATCAAGACCAAACTTCCCCACTTTTCTAGCGCGTGGCCTGCCAGCGCAGGTAGGCGTCGATGAATTGGTCGAGCGACCCATCCA
>QLUC01000139.1 GCA_018725275.1 Bacillota bacterium
GCCGCGGACTATTACGGTGCCTTTTTGGTATGCTTCACGCAGGACTCTTTCAGCGGGTGGCGAGATGTGACCCGCGCCTGTCCCAGCTAAGATAATGCCCTTGGCCCCCGCCCCTAGCAGGGCCGTCACCAAGACTTCGTCCGCCCCCACATAGCCGAGGACTATATCCACTCGCGGTAGTTCCTGAAGCAGGGTGATGTCAAAGGCGGTGTGCACGGTGTGACGGCGCGTAGGGCGGTAGTATATTTCGGGGTTGCCGTTGTCAATTGTGCCTACGGTGCCAAAATCGAGGGCGCCAAAAGTGTCGAGTCGGTTCGTGTTCGTCTTCGTGACATCACGCGAGGCATAGATCTCATCATTCATGACTACCAGGACCCCAAGACCAATAGCTTGTTTGGATGCGGCCACGCGAATGGCGTTAACTAAGTTCATCGGACCGTCTGAACTCAAGGCGGTGGCAGGGCGCATGGCTCCGACTAAGACGACCGGCTTTGCTGTTTTGACCACTAGATTCAAAAAATAGGCAGATTCTTCAAGAGTATCGGTGCCATGGGTGATGACTAGCCCGTCTAGATCGTCTTCCTCGGCGAACAGGGCATTGACCCGTTTGGCAAGTTTTAACCAGTGCTCCGGCGTCAAGTCAGAACTCGGCAGGTTAGCAAACTGCTCGCCGCGGATGGTGGCAATGCTTTCGATACTGGGGATGGTGGACAGCAGTTCAGCTATGCTCAGCTGTCCTGCTTTGTAACCCATGGTCTGGAGGGGTGAATTGCCTTGCCCGGCAATGGTGCCGCCTGTGGCGAGGATGCGAACCTTGGGCAGTTGTCTATTCATCTATCTGACCTCCTGCTGTCTTACCGTCACGTCACCGGCGGTAACGATTTTTTCTTCTCCGCTATCTAGGGTAATTATCAGGGCGCCTTCGCTAGAGATGTCCCTGGCGATGCCGGAATACTCGCCTTGCAGGGTATAGGCTGTGACGCGGCGGCCTAGAGTGTGGGAGTAGCGCCGCCACTTGCTATGAATAAACTCCAGTTGTTCGTCTAAGTATAGTTCATAATTATCCTCTAAAGAAGCGAGGATACGGGCGAGCAAGGCAGCTCGCTTCGGCCTTACCCCGGCTCGGGAGAGATCGGTGGACTCTTGGTCTAAGGCCGTGGGGTGTCCGCTCACATTAAGGCCTATGCCGAGAACGACATAGTTGGTGTGGTCTAGTTCGGCGCTTGTTTCGGCCAAAATGCCGCAAAGTTTGCGACCATCCAAGTACACATCATTGGGCCATTTTAGGCTCACTTCCACCCCGAAAGAGGCGAGCGCCTCCACTACGGCCACGCCAGCTAAGAGGGTAATGCCATGGAGCCTACTGGGCGGAAAGGGCGGGTATAGGAGTACCGAAAACAGCAGGGCCTCGCCCGAGGCTGCGCTCCAAGTGCGGCCTCGGCGCCCGCGGCCCGCAGTCTGGCGGTCAGACACTATGACCAACCCGCCACATCCCCCCATGGAGCGTTCTGCTACCTGCTTGAGCACCGCATTGGTCGAAGCGCATTCCTCTAAATAGTCTATGCTCTTCCCTAGGCGGCGGGGGGTATACTCCCGGTGGACCAGTGCCTGATGCATGGTGTCTGGGCAGTCCACTAATTTGTAGCCTTTGCCGGTGATGGCTTCGATAGTGAAGCCAAGGGACCTGAGCTCAGCTATGTGCTTCCAGATAGCCGCTCGCGAAATGGAGTGGGTATGGGCGAGCTCCTCGCCGGATAAAAAATTGCCCGCGAGGAGCAGGGCCAGGACATGGTCAGTAGTGGGGTGCACAAGTTCGCCTCCATGGTTCTTTAGTTTGGGCGGGCCTTAGTCAGGAGCAATTCCCCAAGTAGGGCGGCGGCCTTTAGGGCATCAGGTTGTTGGGTCACCGGGTATCGGTCCGTATTTGTGGCCACCAAGGTGTGAGCGAGTGGAGCGCCTAGACAGCTAAAGAAAATACGGCAGGCATCGGTAGTAATTCGGGCTCCTTGCCCATGTTGGTCGGGTGCGCCCGCCGTCAAGACCAATACTCCCGTGCGGTCATGTCTCTGGGGCAAGGGGTTTAGCCATAGGTGTTGGCAGCGGTCGATGACGCTTTTTAGTTGAGCGGTCACGCCATAGAAGTAGATAGGTGAGGCCAAAATGACCATGTCGCATTGCGCTAAGTGTGGGTAGAGCAGGTGCATATCGTCATTTGTCGGGCAAGTTTGTTGCCTCTGGCAGCGGTAGCAGGATTGACAGGGGCTAAGCGCCAGCCGGGCGACATGGAAGTGGTACACGGTATGATGAGCGGCGAGGACATCAAGCAACGCGCTCTGGAGTGCCGCGGTGTTACCGTTCGTGCGCGGACTGCCCTGAAGGGCTAAGATGTTCATGACCGACCTCATTTCGCTAGTCTCCTGCAAAGCTTAGCACTTTGCCCCTTCATCAGCAAGGGATAGCTTGAGAGGGCCGAGGAAACATGATATATTGTTGACATTGGAAGGAGGTGTTAAAATGGCGAAGTGGGTTTGTGTGGTGTGCGCCTATGTGTATGACCCGGCTCAAGGCGATTATGATAGCGGCATAGCACCGGGTACTGCCTTTCTAGATCTTCCGGATGATTGGGTGTGTCCGCTCTGCGGCGTAGGCAAGGATCAGTTTGAGGAAGTAGAATAAATAATCAGCAAACCAAGTAGGAGGATACGAAAATACATGAATCTCAAAGGAACAAAAACCGAGGCTAACCTAAAAGCCGCATTCGCGGGAGAATCGCAGGCGCGTAACAAGTATAGCTTTTTCGCCGAGCAGGCGAAGCGGGAAGGTTACGAGCAAATGGCCGCCATCTTTCTTGAGACCGCGGAACACGAAAAAGCACATGCTAAACGGCTATTTTTGCTTTTGCATGGGGCCGTGGGTGAAACCAAGTCGAACTTAAAAGAAGCCGCTACCGGTGAAAATTATGAATGGACCTCCATGTACAAGGAGTTTGCCCAGGTCGCTAAACAGGAGGGCTTCGACAAGGTAGCCGGGGTCTTTCTCGAGATTGCTGCTGCGGAAGTCGAACATGAAGAGCGCTACTTGACCTTGCTTAAGAATCTTGAAGGCGGCAAGGTTTTTGCTCGCGACGAAGTCACGCGCTGGAAGTGCCGCAACTGCGGCTATGTACATAGTGCCAAAAGTGCTCCCCAGTCTTGTCCGGCCTGTGCTCATGGGCAGAGCTACTTTGAACTGGCTGTTCTGCCATACTAAAAAAAACCCCGCTAGGCGGGGTTTTTCGCTTTTTGGGGAGCATCAACGGAGAATAAGCCCTACCCGGCGGAATGCTGCCTTTACCCGCACATCGAGTGCAAATTGGGGGAATGCCTCATCCCAGTTCTTGGCGGCGAATTGTTTCGGGTCTATGCGGCGCAGCCTTTCACCAAGACCGATTACATCTGTTCGGTACACGCCTTGTATTGCGGCGAGGCCGGCTGTAATCTCGCCTAGGATAGCGACAGATAGGTCCTGCTCAAGCTGTTTGAGTAAGGGGAAGGTAATGCCCTCATCCTGGAGCGGCCACTGGGTCAAATTACCATCCTGACTGACTATGGCCGTTAGGCCTGCCCCTTGGTCAGTCTCCCACATTTTATACCTGACCGAAGCGAAATTGACATGCTGGACGATGTTGCCCTCTACTCTGGGGATAGTAATGATGGTGTCTGAAACTGTCCCCATCAGCCAAGCCAGGCCACGGCTTTCCTTAGTGTCAAGGGTGCCGACCATGCGGTC
>QLUC01000014.1 GCA_018725275.1 Bacillota bacterium
TAGCAATATATTGCGCCTTTGTTTTCTATGGCGAGGGGCAGCTGCTCCCTATTAACCATGAGCAAAGAGTTACCCCGCTGGTGACGGGGCAACTCTTTTCTGTGTAGAAGTTGTTAGTTGCCAGTCTTCTTTCCTCTTGGCGCGTTCCTTTTCCCCTGACCCTCCTGTTCGTCCTCATCCGTATCCTCGTAACGCTCTTTTTCCTGCTCATCTTCATCTTCTTGGTCGTCTGCTGCATCCTTCTTGTTGTCGCGAGACTTGTCGTCTTGGTCGCGTTTGCCCTTACCGCGGCCTCGGTCATTTTCGAGACCGAGCAGATCATCAAGGTTTTGCAAAGTGGGGTCAGCCACCATGGCGGCGTTTAGCTGAAGAACGGCTTCTTCCACCGGAATGCCCCGCTCGATAAGATCAACTAGGGCCGAGGTGATGGTGTCGAGTTCTTCTAATAATGGGTCCGCCTTAATGGCCGCGGCGATGGTCGCCAGTCCGATGGTAGGATTAATTCCCACCTCGTACATATCAATGAAGGCCGATGCTAGCGAATCAACCTCTTTGCGAAATACTATCGGGTCAAGGTTCTGGCGCAGGGCGAGGAGTGCCTTGGCATGGAGGGGGGCAATACCTGCCTCAGTCATATCAGCGAGGGCTGAGGCAGTATGGTACACCGACTGTAGGCTAGGGTCGGCCTGGAGGGCCACCTTGAGTAAGTCCAAGGCCCCTTTTTCGTCAGCACTCACTTCGCGGAGATCCATGAAGGACTTGACGATGCTCCGAAACTCCTTGGCAAACAGGGAGGCATCTAATGCCAATTCGGTCTGTAGCGCCACAATGGCGGCCAAGTCAGCTTCGGTGAGGCCGTCGCGCAGGAAGCGCGAGAAGGAGGCCAATGGTATGGCGCGGCGGCTTAAAGCCGCGTATAGTTCTGTGCCGACAAAAGCCTGAGCAACGGGAACTTGCGTGGGCAGGCTCTTCATGTGGGTTTTTAGACTCTTTTCGGCAGATAAGGCCAAGGGGGCCACCTGCTCGGTCGTAACTCCACGAGCGGGAATGACGACAATCATCACTTCCCTGCCTGCCTGAAGCAAGTTAAGTGTGGACAGGGTAGTTGCTATTTTGGCCAGCGCTGCATCGGCCGTCAAATTGACTAGAGCCAGGTCGGCCAGAGCTTGATGGCCTTCCACTCCCTTGAATTCAGCCTTAAGTACCCGGTGGTTTCGGTCGAGGGTCAGCACGATTTCTGGGTTAATTTGTACGGAAAGCTGGGCAAAGGCGCGCGGGGAAGTATGTACCGCATACCCCGCGGCGAGTACCACTACGGCGATTACTACGGCCACCAATTTAGTTCTGTCTTTTCTTAACATGAGAATCACCTCTTCTATGGAGTAAGCGGAGCACCTCTCTGCTTCTACCCCTACAATACCTAGGTGGGAGAAAGGTTGCAAAAAGAGCAGGAGGAACCGAAACTTTCTCTAGTCACCCCGGTCATCGTCCTCCTCAGGCCTTGGGTCAGGCTCATCGTCTGGGCGAGGGGGCCTGCTGTGCCCCGGAGGGACTGATTCGTCCTTATCCTTGGGATCTTTTTCTTGTCGCGGCTCCCGTTTTGCATCATCGCGGTCATCGGGTTTTTCGCTTCTCCCCTGGTCTTGCCTTTCGCGCGGCAAGCGCGGCGAACGCGGCGGCTCAACCTCCGCCTCGTCCCTGTCGTCTTCCTTTTCCTCCTCCTCGTCATCTTCCTCAGAGGCTAAAAACTTCCGCCCAAGGTCAAGCACTTTATCGCGGGGCAGTTTCTCGCGCCGGGCCTCACGCACTGCTTTGGCCATGCCCGGGAATCTAGCCCGAAACGTGGTCTCATCTAGACTTAGTTGCTCCCTTAGACGAAGCAGTGAGATTATTTCCTCCTCCTCGAAATCCTCATCAAGTAGCAAAACAATTTCGAGAGGTAAGAGACCGGCGGCACGATACTCGGCTGAGACCGCTCCGGAAACAACAAAATCCTTCAGTGTCGCGCCCGAGCCGAGTACGCTTAAAGAGTGGTCAGCGCTACTGCGTAGAGAGTTCGCCAGCGGAGAAATACGGCTTTGGTCGATATTCGGAGCGGGGTGGACTAGAAAAGCCAAGGAACCGCCTCGCTGGAGATAGCCTTCGCTGTACAGGCGGGAGATTATCTCCTGCACCGCAACTTGGGCGGACACATGGCGGAAGGCCTGTGGAGCAAAAAGTGAGTCCGCCAGCGGGTTAAGGGGGGTAGTTGCGGTCACTCTGCCCCGCGTATCGATGGTCAACTGCAGGGCGGGGTTGGCCTGCAGGGTGGCATAGGCCATGGTGGGGGGCGTAACGAAAAGAGCCTGCCAGAGCACCACCCAGACCATAACGGCGACCAATGGTACCCCTAGGTACAAGTAGCGGGGACGGGCAAAACGAACAAAGCTGTCCCAAAAACTCGCAGCCGCCCATGGTAGTTCGCGCTTCTGCGTTGCTTCAACCTCAGCAAGCAAGGTCAGGCGCAGCCGTTCCTTGTGTAGAGGGGTAGTGATGGTAGGCAGAGGAAGCTGGTGCAGTGCGTTTTCGAGTTTGGCGACATCGTACTTTTCCATCTACATCACCCCCTATGCTTTATAATGCCGATTGGAGCTTTGGGTTGCACTGCTTTTAGCGGTAGTGGTCATAATCAGCAACTTCTCAAGACCGCGATGGAGCAGGGATTTAATGGTCCCGAGGGGCTTTTCGAGGACGGTGGCAATTTCTTGCAGGGACAATTCCGCGAAGAAGCGCAAAAACAGCACCTCGCGGTATTTTTCCGGCAAAGCGTCGAGCTGTTTTTGCGCAATTAAAAAGTCCTGATGGCGCAGAAGTTCCTCCTCGGCGGCCAGTATTTCTTTTTCTACGTCCTGTTCGGCAGCGGGGTCAAAGCCCTGCTCTTGCAGCAAAGAGAGGGAGACTGAAGGGGAGAAGCGCTTGCGGTGCCAAAGACCGATCTCACTCTGGGCAATGCGGTACAACCAGGCCTGAAAGGGGACCTCTTGCCAAGTGAACTTGCCAATGTTCTTATAAGCCTTATAAAATGTTTCGGCGGTAATGTCTTGGGCAGTTTCGACAGAAGCCGTCCGACGGACGACGTAGTTTAAGATGCGATCGTAGTTTTGCTCATAGAGCTCGCCAAAGGCCTCGGGGTCGTGACGGGCCCGCTCGACGAGAGCCTTCTCCCTTTGTAAATCCCGGCCGTCCAGCGTAAGACCGACAAAAAACAACCGGAGAAAGTCTGCCCAGCGGGCAAGGTGGTGCGTGTAGTGAAGGGCAGGATGAGCGGCGGGATGAAAAGGCGCGCGCAGAGAGGCATAACTTTTGTCCATACTCACCCTCCAAAAAAACACATAGTTCTTACTGTAAAGATATCATGTGTCACAGGCAGTGAAAAGCCTAGGCGATTGGCGAAAGGTGTCACTTGTCATTTTCGCGCTGATTAGATAGTATATAAGCAATAGTGAATTATTTCAGAAAGGGTGATGCCTACGGCATGCTGCAGATTTTAGCTCAAATAAAAGTAGGAGGGATCTACAGTGGTTTCAAAGAAAAGGATAGAAGCTACCATTCTTCATGCCCTTATACCTATCATCGGTGTCGTGGCCTCCCTGTCTTATGCCATTCTGGTACATGAAGCTGCCCCTCATATTCCACTCATCTTCGGTAGCATCATTGCCGCTGTCGTCGCGGTGACGATGCTCGGTATCCCTTGGGAAGAACTCGAACAAGGTATCAAAGATACGCTCAGCTCAACGCTGCAGGCGATTCTCATCCTCATGATTGTGGGCACTTTGATTGGGCTGTGGATTTTAAGCGGCACCATCCCCGCCATGATCTACTACGGCCTGCAGATTCTTTCGCCGGGGGTATTCCTCGCGGCCACCTTCGTTATTTGTTGTATCGTGTCTCTCGCTACGGGTACTTCTTGGGGCACTGCCGGTACCGTGGGGATAGCCCTGACGGGCATCGGCATCGGTTTAGGGATGCCAGCCGGCATGGTGGCCGGTGCGGTCGTCTCCGGGGCCTACTTTGGCGACAAACTCTCACCTCTCTCCGACACTACGAACCTAGCGCCCGCCATGGCCGGTAGCTCGCTCTTTGCCCACATTAAACACATGCTTTATACCTCTATCCCTGCGTTTGTCATTTCATTGGTCCTCTATGTTATCCTCGGCTTGAGGTTTGCGGGCCGGGAACTTGATGCGGAGCGCATCAACGTGATTTTAGATGCCCTGAGGACAAACTTTGCCATCTCCCCCTGGCTCTTAATTCCCCCGGTAATCGTCATCTTGCTGATCGCCTTCAAGGTTCCCGCCTTGCCAGGACTAATCGGCGGTTCGGTAGCGGGTGGCCTTTTTGCTGCCATATTCCAGAGCGCCTCGGTGGGCGCTATTATCACGGCGGCGCACTACGGCTTCGAAATCGACAGTGGCGTCGCGGTAGTCGACCGCCTGCTCAACCGCGGTGGATTAGACGGCATGATGTGGACCGTGGCCCTCATAATCTGTGCCTTAGTATTTGGCGGCATGTTAGAAAAGACGGGCATGCTCCGCGCCATCGGCGTCAAGCTATTCGCCATGGCCAAGAGCAATGGGTCTCTCGTGTTGAATACCATCATCAGTTGTATAGCCACCAACATTCTCGCCGCCGACCAATACCTATCCATCGTGCTGCCGGGACGTCTCTTTAAGGACGAGTATGCGCGACGTGGTCTGGCGCCGAAGAACCTTTCTCGCGCCCTTGAAGGTGGCGGCACGGTGACCTCCGCCTTGATCCCTTGGAACACTTGCGGGGCCTTTATGATGGTCACTCTCGGGGTTTCTCCCCTGGCCTACCTCCCTTATGCCTTTCTCAACCTCTTGCTCCCCGTCATCAACGTAGTCTATGGCTACCTCGGTTTCTCCATGGCTAAGTTGGCCGACGAGTAATCTTGGCGTGCACAGAAGCAAGGGCAGCCACAAAGGCTGCCCTTTTGCCAACCCCTCCGCAAACAAAAGGGACTGGTACATTTGTTTGTCACTCATCGGTCCTGCCGGCAGGTATTGCCTGGCCTGATGGGGAAGATATTAGGGAAGAGAAGAGGAGGTCGAAGAGTTAGTGAACGAATTGCTTAGAGTGACACCAGCGGCAGTGGAGGAGTTTAACAATTTTTTAAGCGCGAGAGATAATGAAGTAGTAAGAGAGCTATTGCGGGTGGTCAATAAGTACGGCACGCCGCAAGAAATCAATGCCAAGGCCGAGGCCGCTCGCCAACTGCCCAACTTAATGAACCGCCTGCGCAACATGAATTCGCCCTATTTGGCTAGACTGCAATGGCTGATCGAGGAGCGGGATAAGGGCTCCTTTGTGCCCATTTCACAGTATCGGCGCCAGGTTTTGGGGGAAAAGGCCGACCGCATGTTCTTTAAAGAAGGTGAGGCAGTGACGCTGGAGATTAGCGCCCTGCAGTACTTCCCCTGGCTCATCGCCGAGGCTGAGCAGGCCATCTTAAACCAAGAAATAATGCCGGGCCGCTACATACGCGTGCGCAAAATGAAGGAGCAAGAAGGCGACCAAGGGGATACCCTCGCCATGGCCGCGGCTATGCAAATCGTGGGCGCAAGCTATGTCGAAACGCTAGACACCAAGGGCACAGACGGCTCTAACGTGCACCTGGGGGGACCGGCGACCATTACGGGGTACTTTGGTGGCATCGGACAACCGAATGACCACGCCCTCAAGTGGGTGGACGAAGCTCTCTACTATTACACCAACTATGGCATCAAAGAAGTGCTCAACATCAACCCCGGCACGGTCTTTTTAGGGTACATGTTGTACAAACTCGGCATTGACATCAGCTTTAAGATATCGGTCTTTATGGGGAATGACAACCCCTACTCGGTGCTCTGGACCTTGCTCATGGCCCGTCTCATGGCTCGACCCGACGGCTCAACCCCACTCGCCGGTTTCAACCTCAGCAATTCGGTGAACAATGAGACCATCCGGCAGAGTTCCTCCATCCGCAGTGCCCTCGGACTGGAGGGCCATGTCCGCCTTGAGCATCACATCACCGAGGCCTACAAGAGCATCGTGCGCCAGCCCTACAACCGCCGCGACGAGCTCGTAGCTATAGCCGCCGTGGTGCCAAACATTGCCGCCAAGCACGAAGGCGGAGACCCCGAGCGGGAAGTGACGCGCGCGCATCCTTCGGATATCCTGGACTATTTCCGCAGTAAGAGTGACCTCACCCCAGTCGAGATGGCCGAATTAGAGCGGAACTACCTAGACAAGCATGAGGCGATCAATAACACGGCCCGCGCCTTGACGGAGAAAGGCCTTTCCTTTATTGCGGCTCGCAAGCTACATCGCCTTTAAGATTGTTAGGAGGTAGGGAGATGGCTAAGAAGAAGAATATCCTCGATTTTCGCAAGATGAAAAAACAAGGTGAGCAGGTAGCTTGGGTCACCGCCTATGATTTTCCCACGGCATCATTTGCGGAGCAAGCCGGCATGGATATGCTCCTGGTGGGGGATTCGCTCGGCATGGTGGTGCTAGGCTACCAGAGTACCGTGCCCGTGACGATGGAAGATTGCCTGCGACACTGCCAGGCGGTGCGCCGAGGTGCCCCCGGGACCTTTGTCGTTGGGGACATGCCATTTTTGTCCTACCAAATTTCCGATGAGGACGCCGTGCGTAATGCCGGTCGCTTTGTGAAAGAGGCCGAGGTGGACTGCATCAAGCTAGAGGGCGGGGTGCGGGTGGCGACGCGCATCAAGGCCATTGCCGACGCGGGCATCTTGGTCATGGGCCATATCGGTTTGACCCCCCAGAGCTCGGGGCAATTAGGAGGCCACAAGGCCCAGGGGCGCGACACGGCCTCGGCGCGCGCGGTCATCGAGGATGCCTTGGCGGTGCAGGCGGCCGGCGCGGCCTTGCTCTTGGTAGAAGCCGTGCCGCCGGAGGTGACGGCCTTTATCGCTAAACTACTGATGATACCGGTATATTCTATCGGGGCGGGGCCCTGCGACGGGCAACTCCTGATTAGTGCGGACCTACTGGGTAAGTTCGAAGCGTTTACCCCGAAGTTCGTCAAGAAATACGCCAATGTAGCCGAAGTCGAAACCGATGCTTTCAAGGCCTACATAGCCGACGTGCGTGCCGGCCGCTTCCCGGGCGAAGAACATGTTTACCGCGTCATCGACCCCTTAGAAGAATTCGAAAAACTCTTCCGGGAGTTTGCCAAGTAGTAAATGTTTCCGGCCAAAAGCCATGCCCCTCTGGGCATGGCCCTTTTTCTGTGGACATGGTGCGCATCTAGCAGGTAGTGTGAAGGTGGAGTAGAATATTTATAGAGGAAAAAATCTGTGGGAGGCAGTACATGCGCATTAAGGAACATCCAATACTTAAGTTTGAGCGAGGAAAAACGATTAGGTTTTCCTACAACGGCCAAGAGTTAGTAGGGTATGAAGGCGAGACTATCGCCGCCGCCCTCCATGCCGCAGGGATAAAGGAACTAAGTAAGAGTGCTGTCCTCCACCGACCGCGTGGGTTTTTTTGTGCTATCGGCACCTGCAGCTCCTGTCTGATGGTGGTAGACGGTGTTCCCAATGTGCGGGTTTGCGTGGAGCGCCTAGTAGAGGGCATGGTGGTGGAAACACAGCAGGGAAGAGGCGAACTTGGTGGAGCGGTTTAATATCTGCATTATCGGCGGCGGACCAGCCGGACTCCGCGCCGCCATCGCCGCAGGTTCGGCTGGGGCCGGGGTGTTACTCATCGACGAAAATGACCGCCTTGGCGGGCAACTAATTAAACAGACGCACATGTTCTTTGGGTCAGAAAAACAAGATGCCGGAACCCGTGGCATAGATATAGCAGAGCAACTGGTCAACAAAGTGCAAGGCATGACCAATGTAAAGGTTTACCTGCGGTGTGCGGCCCTCGGTCTCTATGACGACAAAGTGCTAACCGTGCTCCACGAGACGAAATATCGCAAGATTCGTGCCGAAAAATTTATCGTAGCCACCGGCGCCAGCGAGCGCATGCTGGCGTTTCCGGGCAATGACCTCCCGGGGGTGTATGGGGCGGGAGCAGTGCAGACGCTCATGAATGTCTATGGCATTGTCCCCGGGCAGCGGGTGTTGATGATTGGGGCCGGAAACATCGGCCTAATCGTTTCCTATCAGTTGCTGCAAGCCGGGGTAGAGGTGGTGGCTATCTTGGAGGGCTCACCTTATATTGGCGGATACTTGGTGCATGCCTCCAAGGTGCGGCGGGCGGGGGTGCCCATTTTAACTTCGCATACCATCATGCAGGCTATCGGTACAAATGCGGTGCAAGCAGCCGAAATTTGTGCCCTGGACAGCCATTGGGCGAGGTTGCCCGGCAGCGAAAAGACTCTCGAGGTCGATACCATCTGTTTGGCAGTGGGCCTCTCCCCGCTGTCCGACCTCCTGTGGCAGGCGCAGTGCCGCCTCACCTACATTGCCGAGTTAGGCGGTCACGTCGCTTGGCGCGATGCCAACCTTTGTACCTCAGAGCCGCATATCTACATTGCCGGGGATGTCGCCGGCGTAGAAGAGGCCAGCAGCGCCATGGTTGAGGGTGAGTTAGCCGGTTTGGCGGCCGCCAAGAGCCTTGGGCTGGCTCGAGTGGACGTGGACACAGCGATGAGTCAAGCCAGAGAACAGCTTATCGCCCTCCGCGCCGGACCGGTGGGAGAAAAAATCCGCACGGGTTTGGCCTTAGCCCAAATGAGGGAGGATGAGCAACATGCTTAAACAGACAGGTGTGCCGAGCGCTGACGATCTCAAGCGTGTCTCCCCGAGCGAGGAGCGCCTAGCCCTTGGGCCGGTGGCCATCATAGAGTGTTTTCAGAAGATACCCTGCAATCCCTGCGCCACTTCCTGTCCTCAGGGGGCCATTAAACCCTTTGTCGATATTAACGACTTGCCGGATTTTGACCCCGCGCTCTGTAATGGCTGTGCCATTTGTGTGGCCAATTGTCCGGGGCTCGCGATCTTTGTGGTGGATGAGCGGTACTCGGAGGACACGGCGCTCATCAAGCTGCCCTATGAATTTGCGCCCTTGCCGGAAGTAGGGGCTATGGTGGGTGTCTTGAATCGGGGCGGGCAGCAAATAGCTCTGGGAAAAATTGTGCGCGTGCAGAACCCACCGCGTTTTGACCGTACCGCGGTGGTGCATGTGGAGGTGCCAAAATGCTGGGCACGAGAAGTGAGATTTTTAGCTCTGGGGGCAAACAAAAGATGACATCACTAGATCAACAAATTATCATCTGCCGCTGCGAAGACTTGACCCTGAGCGATGTGCGCGGCCTGATAGAAAAAGGGTATCGGACTTTAGATGAACTGCGGCGCATCAGCCGCCTAGGAATGGGACCCTGCCAGGGGCGCACCTGCCGCCCCTTGGTGCAAAGAGAGTTGCAGGCCGGTGGTGTGCCCATGAAGAGCCAGAGCATCGGGGTCATCAGGCCTCCCGCCATGCCTATTACGCTCGGAGCTATAGCCGATGGCAGCGAGGAGGGACAGAAAGATGCGTAACAGCGCCGAGGTAGTAATTATCGGCGGCGGGGTCATCGGCGTGGCCGTTGCCTATCATCTCGCCAAGCAGGGTTGTCGGGACGTCCTCGTGTTGGAGCGCGACTATCTAGCCAGCGGGGCGACCGGACGTTGCGGGGCCGGGGTGAGGCAGCAGTGGGGCACCGAGATGAACTTGCGCATGTCGATTCCTAGCGTCAAAATGTTTGAGAGCATGAATCACGACTTAGAGTATGACGGCGATATAGAATTTAAGCAGGGTGGCTACCTCCTCTTGGCCTATACCGAGGTGGGTTGGGAGCAGTTTCAGAAGAATGTGGCCTTGCAACAACAACACGGCCTAGGGGTTAGACTGTGCACCCCGGAGGAGGCCAAAGAAATCGTGCCGCACCTCAATACCGAGGGCTTAGTGGGGGCAACTTATAATGCCACCGATGGGCATTGCAACCCCTTCCATGTCACCGATGCCTATGCTAAGGCGGCCCGGCGCCTCGGGGTGGAGATACAAACCTTTACGGAGGTCACCGCCATTCGCCGGAGCAACGGACAGATAGTCGGGGTGGAGACCACGCGGGGCCCTGTCGCCACAAAGACGGTGGTCAATGCCGGTGGGGCCTGGTCGGGCCAACTAAGCGCTATGGCGGGGGTGGAGATACCGGTGCGGCCAGAAAGGCACCAAATTTTGGTGACGGAGCCTGTAGCGCCCATGCAGGGACCCATGGTCATGTCCTTCCACCACCATCTCTACTGCCAGCAAACTCCGCATGGCAGCTTTATCATGGGGCTAGGCGACCCCAGCGAGGTAGCGGGATTCAATCAGCGCGCTTCGTGGCAGTTCCTTGAGGAGATGGCGCAAAAAATTACCTGGCTCCTGCCGCCCTTGCGTGGTGTGCGTGTGGTGCGCCAATGGTCTGGTCTTTACGAAATGACCCCTGACCGCACCCCCATCTTGGGTGGGGTTTCCGGGGTAGAGGGTTTATTCTTGGCCACAGGTTTTAGCGGACATGGTTTTATGCTCGCTCCCATGACCGGGGTGCTTTTGGCCGAGGCCATCTTGGGTCTCCCGGCTTCCCTGCCCATTGAGAAAATGGACTTGGGGAGATTTGCCCGCGGCGAGCTCTTCTATGAGCCTTCAGTAGTCTGATCTTACCTCATCCTTCTTTGCCTGCCGGTGGCTTTGTCGATGTACGAATCTTCCCTAAGCAGCAATTCACTGATGGGAACAAAAGTGTATCCTTCTCGCTTCAGAGTGATAATAATAGGCAGGAGGGCTTCTCGAGTGTAGGGGGCATTGTTGTGAAAGAGCACAATGTCACCACTTTGGATGCGCGAAGTGACTCGCTCATAGATACTTTGCGTGGATTAGGGTGAAAGGATTATGACCCGCGGCAAACGAATATAGAATAAGGATTATGCCTCGGTGGTGAGGTTAGGGGGGGTAAGCTGTGCGCATCAGGACTGTAGATTATCGTTTGGCCATCCAGCACGTGGTCAGAAACCGCCTCATCGAGCTAGGATGTGGCAAGTATACATCCTCAGATATTGAAAAAAGTCTAGACCGCTTGGCAGGCTTGGGCCATCATGTGGAACTCGGGGCTTTCAGAGTCCTAGCAGAAACCAAGGACCAAAAAATAGCCTCCATGGCCGCGGCGTTCCTGCTCAAACTTGACGCCGACCTCGTGGTTGACCAGTGTTTGTTGCTCATGCATCAACCGAAGGTTAGCGACGTGGCCAAGATGCAAATCCTGCGCTATCTTACGGCCACCGGCTTAGACGTCAGCGAACTCATGAGCCCGACGTATTTTCAAGATGCCAACAAGTTGGCCGAGGAGTCGCTGCAGCACCTGCTAGACGAGTTGCAGTTAAAACCTAGCATACTTGGCAATGTACTGGAAGACTTCGCCGCGGTCTTGCCGGAGATGCAGTTTGCCTATATCCAAGACCTTGTCATGACCGCCGATCCCAGAGTGGTGCCGCTTCTAGAGGCCTTAGCGCGCGGTGACGATGAAGTATTGGCCTCAGAGGCAGTGCGGGGACTAGGGGCCTTAGCTACCCCGGTAGCCTTAGGAGCACTCCGGGGGCTAGGCGACACCGTACAAGAACCCTTCTTGCTCAAATTAGTCGAGAGAGAGGCTCGCCGGTTGACCTTTAAAGGGGTGCAGGCGCAACCTCTCCCCCAAAACAAGCTCGGTGCCGTATTTCAGGTCTTAGTGACAGGCCTAGACGGTAAGGGCTGTCGTCTGGTCTGGGTGGCGCGTTTTATGAAGGGCCAACGGGGGCGGCTCATGGCGGTTAGTTTTCTCTTGAGTCTAGACGAAGGCATTAAGGACTGTTATGGCTCAGTCGACCTCAGCCGCAAGGAGTGCGGCACGATGCTTACGGCCTTACAGGATAAATACCCTGCCGTAGCGGGCGACTTAGCCTATGCCAGTGACCTTGTGCGCGACGCCTTGCAGCGCAACCGACAGGGAGGCAACTTGTTGCCGCCGCAGTGGGCATTTTGGCGCCAGGTATTCGAACCATTCCCGATGACGCCCAAGACCTATGAGTTTTCGAGCGAGGGCGAGGCCGTTGATGAAGAAATGCCCGAGGTTGCCGAAGTGTTGACCATGGAGGAATTAGCCGAGTGGTACGAGGAAGATGCGTTGGTCTATGATGCAGCGGAGGAAATTCTTCAGGTGAATCAGCGCTTTCGTACTGTCAAGGGCAAGAAGCGAGCCGCCGAAGACATTCTTAGCCGATTCACCGCCGCTTTGTTTGCGCCCCGCCTTGGGGAGATAGTTCGTCGCCTCGATTTCACGGTGGAGTTTTTGCGCCGCCGGGGGAAGACCGCCGGCGCTCGGACCCTGAAGGAGATTTCTCGGGCTCTCAGCGCTGGGCAACCGCCTGAAGAAAGCGCATTTTTACGCAATCTCTTGACGCTGAGTGTGCGTGTAGCCGAGCATAATTTGCGAGCCGGGTTTGACTTGCGCCGGCATCCGGATGGGCAGGAGTAATGGATAGAAGTAGCATCTTCTCGGTTGTTGATGTAGAAACCACGGGGCTATCAGCGGAGCGCGATCGCGTCACGGAAGTGGCCATTGTGCATGTGCAGGCCGACAAAATTTTTCGAACTTATGCCACTTTAGTGAATCCAGGTCGTCCTATTCCGCCCTTTATCCAGCAGATGACCGGCATCACTGATGCGATGGTCGCCGGCGCCCCCACCTTTGCCGAGGTGGCCCAGATTATCAGTGCAAATTTGGCGGGGACGGTCTTTGTCGCTCACAACGTGCGGTTTGATCATGGTTTTCTCAAGGCGGAGTTTGCTCGTGCCAATCACGCGTTTCCTCCATTGACTCTGGTGGATACGGTGGCCCTGGCCCGTCAGGGGCTCCGGGGTTTACCAAATTACCGTCTGGAGACATTGTGCGAACATCTAGGTTTAGTTGCCGGCAGGCACCGAGCGCTAGGGGATGCCACGGTAGCGGCACATTTGCTGATTAAACTTCTCGGGGCGTAGCTAATTGAGCCCAAGGCATTTGACGGGGCTTGAGGAAGTGATAAAATGCTGGTATGGTGCGCGGAGGGGGGTGCAATGATGACTTATAAAATCTCTGAGGAGTGCTTCGCCTGTGGAGCCTGCTTGCCAGAATGTCCTACGGAAGCAATAGCCGAAGGTCCAATCTACGTTATACATCCAGCGAAATGTATCGACTGTGGAGCGTGTGCTGCCGTCTGTCCGGTTGACGCTCCAAAACCTGAATAGTGCCTACGTGCCCATAAACAAAGGAGACCGCAAGGTCTCCTTTGTGCTTCGGGGATAATGGACAAACTGAATGAAGGTCTAGTATTCATTAATGTTGACATTAAACTTTATTGGATATAAGCTTTATCTAAATAAGGAGGTGTCTACATGAGTGAGGAAAAAAGGATTGTCTTACAGATGCTCAGTGATGGCAAGATTACCGCCGGCGACGCAGCCAATCTCATTTTAGCTCTAGGCGAGCATGCTGAAAGGACCCCATCTTTGGAACGGGACAGTCGCGGTAATTTCAAGACCAAGGACATGGAGCGCAGGGCACGGTTGCGGGCTAAAGTAGTCGCGCGTGAGGCTAGGGAAAGACTACGGGCTCAGCTACAGGGCACTAAGAAATTGCTCCAGGAGCATCTCCATGAGGCTAGGGCAGTGGTTCAAGAGAACCGCAATTCCGGTGGGGTATGGGGAATCATCGGCAACCTGTTCGATGGCTTGGGGCAACCCAACTTTTCCTGGCAGGAAACTCTGTCCGGCAGAGTGGCGGAGGGCGCGGCAACCAAAATAATTATCAGTGGAGTGAACGGCAAAATCGAAATTGCTCCCTCTCCCGATGCCTCCTGGCATCTTGAGGTGGAGAAGTGTGTTTACGCCAAGGACAGCGAAGAAGCGCGGGAGAGGGCAACGAGACTGTATTCCGTGGAAAGTGGGGATCATGCTCTCCACATAACAGCCAAGCAAGTATTTGGGCAGCGGAGCATCGTGCATTTCCGCCTGCTGTGGCCCAAAGAAAAACAGTGTGATTTAGACCTAAAATCCACTAACGGCAGTGTCAGAATCGGCCCGCTCACTCTCGGGAGCGTCCGCGTGACCACCACCAATGGTAGAGTAGAGATAGATAGTGACGCCGAGGCCGTCCATCTTAGCTCTATCAACGGGAGGATTTTGCTGGTGGGTGCGGCTGGCGCAATCACTGGGAGTGTGGTGAACGGTAGGCTGACCATCCTCTGCCGGACACCGGAAGAGGGAGCGTGGACCTTGCATACGGTCAATGGCCGCATCCTGGTGCGTCTTGGCGAGCGCCGCACCCTCGGCACGAGGTGCAGAGCGAGCGCTGTTTATGGGGGTGTCACGTGTAATTTGCCGCATCATGAGGTCAAGATAGAACAGGGAGGGGTCTTGCCTTTTGTGAATAAAAGTCTAGAGGCAGTGCGCCAAGGGAAATTTGACCACTGGCTCACTATCACCGCCGATTCAGTTAATGGGCGGGTGACAATTGATCCCTACATAGACAGCGTCGAGAACGAAGGAAACTTTTAAGTGAAAAAAAGGGGGAGTAAAGATGCGCATCGCACTCATCGCTCATGACAAGAAAAAAGAAGAAATGCACAAATTAGCAGACGACTTCCGCGAGGTCTTGGCCAAGCATCAGTTGGTGGCCACCTATACGACGGGGACCAGACTCCTAGAGAGTACGGGGCTGGTCATCGAAAGGGTTCTCTCCGGTCCGGCAGGCGGCGATGCCCAAATTAGTGCCATGGTGGCCACCAAGGCGGTAGGGATGGTCATATTCTTGCGTGATTCGCTGACGGCGCAGCCTCATGAGCCAGACATAACCGCCTTGCTCCGCATTTGTGATGTGCATCAGGTGCCTCTGGCGACCAATATCGGAACAGCGAGAATACTTTTGTCGGCACTGGCCGCGGGGTAGGAAAGTAACAAGAGGGCATGCCTGAGGGTGGCCCTTTTTTTGTTAAGCTGCAAACTTGGCAAGAGAGGCCCTGTTGTGATAGACTCAAAACCATAGCTAGGAACATATTATTAGGGTACAGGCATAGCATGTGACTAAGATATGTATAACCAAGAGGCATTCTGGGCACGCTTTTTAGCGTTAAAATATGCAACAATGCTCAAGGAGGTAGGCTAATGGCAAATAGACAGACCTGTACTAGGAGAAATCTCTTAGTCATGGGGCTGCTCGGTGCCACAATGTTACTAATAGTCGGCTGTGCAGTTGTGGAAACGAGCAGTGAGTCTTGGCGACTGGCGAATCCGGCGGGGGAAGTGACCCCCTCGGGTGACATTGCGGAACCATTGTTTCAGGTCAGGCAGATCACCATTGTGGCGGATGGTGAGGAGAAGAGAGTGGCGGTGTGGGGCGTAAGCGTGGCCGAAGCGCTGGCCGAGGTTGGCCTTCATCTAGGGGATTTAGATCGGGTAGAGCCTTCTCTAGATTCTCCGCTCGAGGCGCAGACAGTGATTGTCGTGACGCGCGTAACCACCACCGAGGCAGTGGAGTACAAACGTCTGGCCTTTCGCGAAGTGCGGCGCGCCAACACGAACGTCAACCGCGGTGTGACCCGGGTGTTGCAGGCTGGTCGCGAAGGTAGGCAGGCCATCCACTACCAAGTGACCTTGGAAAATGGAGTGGAGGTCTCGCGGACGCAAGTACGCACCGAGGTACTGCAACCGCAAGTGGATCGCGTGGTGGAGTACGGCACCGTTGGAACCCTATCTCGTGGTGGCGATGTCCTGCGCTACTCGAAAGTCATCTATGTCACGGCCACGGCCTATACCTCCGGGTACGAGAGCACGGGGAAGAGGCCCGGCCACCCCCAGTACGGCATAACGTTTTCTGGTTTGCCGGTGCAGGTGGGGCATATCGCGGTGGACCGGAGCGTCATTCCCCTGCTGAGTTCAGTGTATATCGAGGGACTTTGTGAAGTCTCGCGCGGCCTGAGCGGGCAGTACCTGGCTACCGACATCGGTAGCGCTATCAGGGGCAATAGAATAGACATCTTTTTCGAAAGCCTGCCGGAAGCGCTCAGATTTGGTCGGCGCAGGATGCGCGTCTTCCTTCTCACGCGGTAGAGCCACGGGCTGGTCAATGGGCGCCAAGAAAGACAAGGAGGGAGAGCACCATGCTCTCCCTCCTTGTGGCTTTCGCTTGTCTGTAGTTACTGGGCCAAGGCTTTGTTTAAGTCGTTGATCAACAGGTCGACGTCAATGCCGTGGGCATTTGCGCCCTGTTCGATGCTTTCAAAGCGGGCAGCGGCACAACCAAGGCAACCGAGTCCATACTTAAAAAAAACTGGGACCAACTCAGGGTACGTGTCGACGACGTCTTGAATGCCCATGTCGCGAGTAATCTTCATAGTGCACCTCCATAATTGTCCTTGATTTTAGTATACCACAGGAGGATAAGCACAACTATGTTGTGCGCAAGAGAAAAGTGGTAGTATGGGGGATGAACAAATTAGCGCTTGATGATGTCCAGCAAGTCGGCGACGACAGCGTGGGCATAAACGCCGGCATTGTACTCGATGCGCAGAGCTCGTTTCTCGTCGGCGCTCCCGGAGGTTAAAACCTGGGTGACCGGAACGGGGCGTTCGACAAAGTAACCTTTTAGAGTCCAATCGGCAGCGAAGAAAATAAAGGTAGGGATGCGTTTGCTGCCATCGGGGGCCGGGTAGCTGTCTAACAGTCCGGGGTTAGCATCGCGACCAAGACAGCGGAGCAGGAGCTTGCCCTGGCTACTATCGGCCATCTTCGCCAGCACCGGCAAATTATTGCGGCAATCGCCGCACCAAGGTTCACTGATGGCTAGGGCATAGATGGTTTCGGGCAGTTCGGCGAGCATGGCGAGGTAGGGGGCGGGAATTTCGGTGCGGGCCAAGGAACGGTCATAACCGGCGCGGTGCTCCTCGCCCATCTTGGCGACATAGTCAGGGTAGCAGAGGCCCGTGAAAAATAACTCCTTGATAGAAATCCCTCCTTATTGATGGTTTTCGGTCAGGGTAGGGGGGTAACGTGTAGCACAAAGGGGGTGAGTATTATCTGTGGGGTAGCAATATCTTCCATTCTACCATTTAAGGCGACACTGCGCATGCCGCCGGACAAGTCCATCAGTCATCGCGCCCTGCTACTCGGGGCCATAGCTTGCGGCACCTCGGAGTTGGTGAATGTTTCGTCGGCGCAGGATGTCCTTTCTACTAAGCACTGTCTAGAACAGCTCGGGGTTGTGTTTGGCATGGCGGAGGGCAGGACGATGGTGTACTCAGAAGGGGTTGGTGGCTTTTGTGAGCCAGAGAACCCTTTGGATTGTGGCAATTCCGGTACGACCATGCGCCTTTTGACGGGCATACTGGCCGGCAGCGGCATTAAAGCCACTCTCAGCGGAGACCAGTCCCTCATGCGCCGCCCCATGCAGCGGGTGGTCAGGCCTCTGCTCGCCATGGGAGGAAGTATCAACACTGCCGCGGGGCTTCCGCCCATTACTATTCAGGGCAGGCCTTTACAAGGGAAGCTGTGGCGGCCAGAGGTCGCCTCGGCGCAGGTGAAATCGGCCATCTTACTCGCGGGGCTCTTTGCTCGCGGAGTGACGAGGGTGGAGGAACTCCATCCGACGCGTGACCATACCGAGCGCATGCTACAAGCCTGTGGGGGGAAAGTACAGTTCGGACCCGGTTGGGCCGAGGTGGCCGCAAGCCGCCTTAGTCCCATGCATTTTCGCGTGCCCGGAGATGTATCTGCCGCCGCCTTCTTCGTGGTCCTAGCCGCCTGCCTGCCGGGGGCTACCTTGCATGTAGCGGAGGTGGGGCTTAACCCGGGGCGGATTGGTTTTCTGGAGGTGCTCCGCCTTATGGGTGCCGATGTCTCCTGGACAGTGGATACAGTCCTGCCTGAACCCAGCGGGAGCATTGTAGTCCGAGGAGGGACGCTGCGGCCCTTTAGCATTGCCGGGGAGATGGTGCCGCGCCTGATCGATGAGTTGCCGGTGCTGGCAGTGGCCGCCGCCTGCGCTCACGGGCGTTCCGAAGTCCGCGATGCCGGGGAACTGCGGGTCAAGGAAAGCGACCGTATTGCCGCGCTACTAACGGAGTTAAACAAGCTCGGCGTCAAGACAGAGGAATTTCCCGACGGCTTCGCCATCATCGGAGGGAAAATGCAGGGCGCGGAGGTATGTTCCCATGAAGATCACCGTCTGGCTATGGCCTTGGCAGTGGCCGGCTCGCTAGCCTCGGGCATAACCACGATCAAGCAGGCCGGTTGTGTGCGCGTTTCGTATCCCGGGTTTTGGGGTGACTTGGCAAAAATACAGGGCGGTGAAGAAAATTGATTCGTTTTCTAACAGCCGGAGAGTCGCATGGACCTGGTTTGACAGGCATTATCGAGGGTCTGCCGGCGGGCCGGTATATCGACATCGATAAAATTGATGAGGAGCTCGCGCGCCGCCAACTGGTGCCCGGGCGAGGCGGTCGCATGGATATCGAGAGCGATCGGGTGCGGGTGCTCTCCGGTTTACGCGGCGGCTATACCTTGGGAAGCCCCTTGACCCTCTCCATTGACAACAAAGATCATGTGAACTGGAAATCACAGATGGATGCCGTCCATGGCGCAACGGACAACCCGGTTACCGCCCCCCGCCCGGGGCATGCGGACTTCCCCGGCGCCGTAAAGTACGGGTTTACAGATATTCGCAATGTCCTCGAGAGGGCCTCCGCGCGCGAGACCGCCATGCGCACCGCTCTTGGGGCAGTGGCCAAACAAGTGCTAGCCCATTGGGGCATTGAGATCTACAGCCGGGTGCTCGCCCTCGGGCCTCTTTCCCTAGACGGAGACACGCCAGA
>QLUC01000140.1 GCA_018725275.1 Bacillota bacterium
TGCACTGCTTGCGGCGACACCTTTCTTCGTGCGCATCTATGGCCGTAAAATCTCTTCCCGGTGGCTAGCCGCGCTGACCTTACTCGGCGACTACTGGTTGGCGGTGCTCTACTACCTGACGCTACTCTGGCTGGCGGCTGATGCGGTGGCGTTTTCCATTGTGCTTTTTACCGGCGCACCACCGTTCTCCATGCCGGCAATTAACCTAATCATGCCGGCGGTTACAGTAGTAGTGCTCATTCGTGGCACGATGAGCGCCAGCACAACGAGAGTAAATAGCTACCATGTAGCGGTGGCCAAAGACCTCCCCGCACGCCGCGAGTTACGCGCAGTCTTAGTTTCCGACATCCATTTGGGTACTACTGTCAACCGCCGCCGCTTAGAACAAATGGTGCAAGAGATTAACCGGCTAGCGCCCGACATTGTATTTTTGGCGGGTGATGTCATTGACGGGAACGTGGAACCCTTTGCTGCCCAAGGTATGGCCGCAGTCTTGCGGCAGCTGCAACCGCCGCTTGGGGTTTACGCAGTAATGGGCAATCACGAGTACCTGGGAGGCCAAGGCGAGCTGGCCGCAGAGCATCTGCAAGAAGGGGGGGTGACAGTTCTTCGTGATTCATATGTAGAGGTGGCCGGAGAGTTTTATGTCGTCGGGCGGGATGACCGGTCCAGACATCGTCTGACCGGCAAGTCGCGGCGAAGCCTCGTTGAGATTATGCAGGGCCTTGACGCTACCAAACCAATTATCTTGCTTGACCATCAGCCCTGGGTTTTGGCCGAGGCGCAAAGCGCCGGCGTGGATTTACAGCTTTCCGGCCACACGCATCATGGTCAGTTCTTCCCCAACAACCTAGTTACCCAAAGGCTCTTCGAGCTTGACTGGGGCTACCTACAAAAGGGCGCGCTCCAAGTAGTGGTTTCCTGTGGCTACGCTACCTGGGGGCCACCCATTAGAATAGGCAGTTACTCGGAAATTGTGGAGCTAAGTATCACCTTCGGTTCCAAGGGCTAGGATTTCTCTGTAGTCTAAAATTAATGCAAAGGAGGCCACCAAGAGATATGGAAGTGCTCGAGGCCATTGCCAGTCGACGTAGCATACGCAAATTTTTGTCCACACCGGTGCCCCACCTTCTCCTAGAGAAAATTCTTGAGGCAGGGACTCTGGCTCCTTCAGGTAAGAACGCTCAACCTTGGGATTTCACAGTGCTCGAGGGGCCGGCTAAAGAACGGTTACTGATGGTGCTAGAGCAAGCCGTGGCTGGTTTTAGCGAACAGGGTCGGCCGACCGGCAGCGCCCCCTACACCATCGAGTCATTACGGCAGGCACCCGCCTGTATCGTAGTCTATAATTGGCGCGGCAATCCTCAGGCGGACCACAATGGTCTACATAGATATGGTTTCTTGGTCGATGTGCAAAGCATCGGCGCGGCCATTCAGAACATGCTTCTCGCTGCGGTGGAACTTGGCCTCGGTTCCCTATGGATTTGCGATGTCCTCTACGCCGAAAGAGAGATTGCCATTTTGCTCAACAGGAAAGAAGAGCTCGTAGCCGTCATCGCCATAGGTTATGCCGCCGAAGAGCCCCTAGCGCGACCCCGCAAGAGTTGGCGAGAAATGACCAAGTGGGAAGGGAATGCTTGGTAACGGATAGTGAAAATGTCACCTAGATAGGGAGCCTTCTTGACTGCGGCTGAGGTTAAACTTGGGTTAAATTTAGAGGGGAATGGAGCCGCAACTTTCTGTTTGTAGTACAATCAGGATGGTTGCGAGGCAGGGCTCATGCGAGCCGGAATAGCAGTGGGGCCTTACTGCCGAGTGGCGAAGCTGCATATGTCATAGGACCATAGAAATAAAGGAGGTAAAACAATTGCTCACTAAAAAACAATTATCCCGTCTGCTCGCGGTTTTCATCACCTGCGGTTTAGTGGTGTCCATCCTGCTGGTTGGCCCTATGGCGCAAGCCCGGGCCATAACTCTGACCATCGACGGTCGACCCCTTGCTGCCGGAGTTGAGGCCGTGCTGGTTAATCGCACCCCCATGGTTCCCATGCGCGCCGTCTTTGAGGCCCTCGGCGCCGATGTTGCTTGGGACAATGCCCTAGGGGCGGTAGTGGCGCGCAATGGTGATCACCTTGTTAGGGTGCACATCGGGGTGCAATTTGCCGTGGTCAACGAAAAAATTGTTCCCCTGCCCGAGGCGGCGCGCATGGAGCGCGGGCGCACTATGGTGCCCTTTGCTTTGGTAGGCCTGTTCTTTAACGTCGACACCCATTGGGACAGCACCACCAACATAGCGCGCATCCTCACCGCCAAGGGACCGCGCAACGTAATTTTTATCCACCCCGACGGCACTACCCCCGAGTTCTTCGCCGCGGCCAGGATGCTTCATTATGGGCCGGACGGCGAGCTAAACTGGGACAGGATGCCGGCTGCCGCCGTCTACAAAGGCCACATGAGGAACAACTTGGTTGGCACCTCTAATGCCGGTGCGGTCACTCATGCTTATGGCGTCAAGGTGCACGATGCTTCGTTCGGCATGGACGAAACAGGCAATGCCGTCGTCGCCCGTTCCGGCCGACCCATCACTATCCTCGAAGAGGCCAAAGCTGCCGGCTTTTCGGTGGGGATGATTAACACCGGAACGATCACCGAACCTGGCACAGGCGTGTGGGCTGCCAGAGTGGTCAACCGCAATGACCATGCCGGCATCGCCCGGGAAATAATTATGCGCCCGCATGACCAGTTGATTGACGTCATCTTTGGTGGCGGCGAAGTGTGGTTCTTGCCAAATACCGTAATCGGTCGCCACGGTTTCCGCGGCCGGCGGACTGACGGCCTTAACTTAATTACCGTGGCCCGGGATAGAGGCTACACCGTAATTTTCACCAGGGAAGAATTGCTGAATTTGCCGCCTGGGACAACCAGGGTTCTGGGTATTTTTGCTGGGTTTGACACTTACAACGACAATAATGAAGAAGCCATGCCGCAACCCTTTGGCTATCCATACACAGAGGAGCAGCTCCGTGCGGAGGGCCTCCAAGACTATGATCCCAATGCCCCTACTTTTGCCCAAATGATGGCTGTCGCGATTAGGATACTTTCCAGAAACCAGACTATGGGCTTCTACTTAGTCACTGAAGAAGAGGGCACCGATAACCTTGCCAACTTCGCCCTTAACGCGCGTGGGACTATCGAGGCCACCAAGCGGGCCGACGATGCCATCGGCGTAGCCATTGATTTTGCCGCCAAAAATCCCAACACCCTAGTCATCACCGCTGCGGACAGTGGGGCCAGTGGGTTTAGCATTATCGGCAATCCGCCCCTCACCGCCGGCAACGTCACGCCCACGGTGACCTTGCGCGCTCTAGACGGCTCGATTCGCTTCGTGGAATACCGCGATGGTCGGGACGGCACCAATACCCCACCCTTTATGTCCGCCCCAGACCGCAATGGGCAGAGATGGCCCTTTGCCATTGCTTGGTCCAGCAGGGCCGACCACTCCGGCAGCATCGTAGCACGTGCTTTCGGACGCTACTCCGAAATGCTCAGCGGCACCATTGACAACACCGACATCTACCGCATCAAGTATCGCGTCCTGTTTGGGAGAGTCCTGCCTTAAACAACGCAAGGCCTGGTGCAGGGATTAAGCCCATGGACCACAAAACCCCCGCGCACGCGGGGGTTTTTGCTGGTGAGGCTACTTTTTTTGCGGCTACTTCTGTCGCTCCTTCAGGGATTCGAT
>QLUC01000141.1 GCA_018725275.1 Bacillota bacterium
AACCTCGGTAAAGGTCGTGGTACGAATGACCATCTACCGTGACCGTCTGCCACCCAAAAGCTTGCCACTTCTCGGCTAAGGGTTGCAAAGACTTGACGTCGGCCGTCAGGCCATCGATCTGCAGGCCATTGTTGTCGATGACGGCGGTGAGATTGTTCAATCTGTAGTGCGCCGCGGTGAGGGCGGCTTCCCAGATTTGGCCTTCCTGCAATTCCCCATCGCCCAAAATGACAAAGACGCGGTTTTCCTTCATCTGCCGTCGCAAGCCAAGCGCCAAACCATTGGCAATGGAGAGCCCCTGCCCCAAGGAGCCGGTGGACATCTCGACCCCCGGGAGTTTGCGCATGTCGGGATGCCCCTGCAGGCGGGAGCCAAGCTTTCTTAAAGTCCGCACCTCAGCGGCAGGCATGTACCCCTTACAGGCCAAAGCGGCATAGAGCACCGGCGCAGCATGCCCCTTCGAGAGAATAATGCGGTCTCGCCCCGGCCACAGGGGGTCGCTCTCGTGCAAGTTAGCCTCGTAAAAGTACAGGTAGGACATAACCTCGGCTAAGGAAAGCGAACCACCGGGGTGTCCCGAGCCTGCTTCGGCAATGCTCTCCATGATCAAACAACGCATCTCTTGGGCCTTTTCCTTGAGCAAAACAGTGTTCATGGTTTTTCCCTCCTTTGTTGCCGCCGGCAACGCTCCCCGACCACTGCCGCCAAAAACTGGGGCAGAGAGAGCATGCGTTTATAGCGCCAAGGTTCTTTATATAAGCGGTAAGCCCATTCGAGCCCCGCCCGCTGCAGGTACAGGGGCGCGCGTGCCGCATGCCCCGCTAGGACGTCAAAACTGCCGCCCACCTGCATCATCGCGCATGCCAAGGCATCTTTGTGCTCGGCCAGCCAGTAGTCCCCGCGCATTCCCAGCGCTGCCAAAAGCAAATCCGTTGCACAAGAGTTGATTCCGTCTATGACGGCCCGCGATTCGCCGTCCGCAAAGTAGCCGTGCCTAGTGCCGACAATGTTGATCCCCGGGTAAAGAGCCTTGAGTTTATCGGCCGCTTTTTCGGCCACACCGCTCTTACCCCCCAGCAAATAAACCCGCAAACCCAAGTCCGCCGCCCGCCGGGCTAATTCATGGAGCAAATCATAGCCGCTAACTCGCTCCGGCACCGGGTCGCCAAGGAGGCGAGAGGCCAAGACCACACCCATGCCATCCGCAGTGACTAGCTCAGCCGCATGCAGTATGGCCATAAACTCCGGCTGCCGATAAGCGGTATAAATTATTTCGGCATTAGCGGTGACAATTTGCCCGCGCTTCCTGGCGACTAGGATGAGCGCTTCTTCGACTGTCTCGGCCATGGTGCGCGAAGACACTCCCACACCTAGAATTTCGACTGTGCGGTGCATACGCTACCTCCCCCACTCTAACAACAGGTCGACTGCCCGCGCCGCTCGTTCCACTGCGAGCGGGACTGCTGTTTTAAGGTGCTCTCGATGCTTTGCTCGGTCGGCATAGACATTCGTAACAACTTGGTCGAACTCCGCAGGCGAAAAGTGCTCCCCCCAAGGAAAAACCAAGGCCTTCAGCCCTATACTGGTAAAAAAGGCCGGCACCTTCGGGTCATAGGCCAGACCGATGACGGGAGTAAGCACTCCTGCCGCTAAAATAGCGGCGTGCAGACGCATCGCGAGCACTAATTCGGCACCGGCGAGCAGTTCACGCAGTTCCCCTAGGCTAGGTCTAGCTAGCACAGTGCCCTCCGTTGCCGCCGCAAAATCGGTGGCCATAGCCACATCATCAGGATAGTGCATCACGACAAAGACGTATTCAAGCCCTAATTTCTCCTTGAGCAGGCGGAGTACCTGCAACAGGGCCGCTTCACGCCGGCCGGCACCTTGGACCGACCGGAGCGCCACGACCACTCGCCCGGGCACAGACCGGCGCTCGAGAGCCGGCAGCAACAGCGCCGGGTCAGCCACCAGCACAGGACGTGCGGCGGACACTAACTTCATGGAACCTTCGTCGCGGACGGTGATGGCATGGGCAGTGAGGGGCACTACCAGGCGGACTAGAATTCTGCCCAACCTGGTGCGCAAAGGGCCAACCCCCTGCGCATGGTAGACCACGCGACAGCCCAAGAGGCGGGCGATTAGGGCCCGCGATAGCCAGAAAGGGACGATGCGGCGCTCGCCGTCTTGCAAGAGACTCCCGCCGCCGAGGACGAGTAAGTCACCGCGCTGCAGGGCGCGCGCAAAGTGCAGTAGGCCCCTTAGCCCCCCTATAACCGGCAGGGCTAAGACAGAGTGGGTCTGTGCCGTTTCGGCAGGCTGCCAAGAAAATACGATGGGGTCGGGGTACCCTCTGTCGCGCCACCGCTTCAGTGTGCCGGCGAGGATGGCCTCGTCCCCTAAGTTGCCGGCGCCAACGAAAGCCATGATCAATGTCCGTCTCATAACCCCAGACCTTCCATGCAGGCCATGATGGCATCCACTTTTGCCGACCAAGAATTCTCTTCCGCCACGCGCCGGCGGCGTAAGCCGAGGTCGGTATTTTCGCTCGCTACTTGCTCTAAGGCCTCCACGAATTTTTCCGGGCTAATCACTGGGTAGACCAAGGGGCCCCAGCGGGTCAGCTCAGGGATATCCGTCACGAGCACCGGCTTGCCGGCGGCGAAATACTCATATAGTTTAAGGGGGTTGACGCTCAAGGTCAACTCGTTATTCTTAAAAGGGATGAGCGCCACATCAAAATCGGCCAAGATCGCCGGCAGATCATTGTAATCAACAAACCCCGGCATCAGGACATTAGGCGGCAAACTCGGCACCCTTAAGCCGCTCTCGAGCGGCCCGGCCACATAAAAAACCCAAGTAGGCGCGAGTGCAGCCGCGCGAGCGATGAGCTCTAAATTAACCCAGGGACCAATCCCCCCGTAAAACCCGGCTACTCGACCCCTCACCCCGGTTGCTCCCGTCTTCCCGGCTGCTGCCGGAGCAAAGTGCCGCATATCTACACCGTTACCCACTAACAAGGTGTCAGCGCGTAGGAGCCGACAACGCTCCCACAGCACGCGCGAAGTGGCTAAGACCGCACCGGCGCGTACTGTAAGCATCTTCTCGAGTTCTATTACTAAATCCTTCTTCCAAAGGGACGAATACTCACTAAAAGCCGCATGGTCATCCACGCAGTCGTAGACAATGGGTGCCCTCCCGGGATAATCAGCCGTGCCGGGCAGGTGAGTGAGGATAATTCCGGGTGGCCACTCTAGGTGTCTGAGTGCCGCCCCCACACTCTGGGCCAGGCACCATTGGTTGACTTGGTTGAGGGCGCGCCAACGGTAGCCCCCCGGCACGAAGGGGGGAGGTGTCAGACAGCCGAGCTGTGCCCCTAAACGCCGCACCTTCCCAAAATGAAGGTGTCGGGCGAGCGCGGGCTTTTTCAAGGGCGAAAGCCAAGTAATTGGCGGCTCGACAAAGAGCACCCGGTTGCCCCGTGCGGCGAATTCCCTTGCTAGGTGGTGCGGGCGGGCCACAATCCCCTGCCAAGGGATGGCACTAAAGATGACTATGGTTCTAGTAAACCCCGCTCCACCAGTTACGGGCACCTTCATAATTGACCTCCTATCTACAAGGAACCGTTCCTCAGAAACACTATGATAGGGGAACTATTGCTCGAAGTGGTCCGTA
>QLUC01000142.1 GCA_018725275.1 Bacillota bacterium
GCCCACAACATTTCCCATATTAGTAACCTGCAATTCGTAAAAATCGCCCCCTTCCGGGAAGTCATCAAGATTGTGACTTTCGCCCCCGAGGCCCCGGCCTCCACCGACTTTATCAAAGAGTGCCGCCGCCACAACATAGTTGCCTCCATTGGGCACACCAATGCCTCCTATGATGAGGCTCGGTCCGCAGTAGAGGACGGGGCGAATTTGTTCACACATCTTTTTAATGCCATGCCTCCCCTCCACCACAGAAACCCCGGTGCGGTGGGCGCGGCTCTGGACAGTGATGCCTACTGCGAGCTTATCGCCGACAATATCCATGTTCACCCCGCCATGCAGCGACTGGTGCTTAAGGCCAAGGGTACGCCAAGGATTATCCTTGTTAGTGACTCTACCATGGCCTGCCTGCCGGATGGCGCATACTCCTTAGGAGGGCAAGATGTACTGGTAGAGAACAATGCCGCTAGGCTCCGGAGCGGAGCCTTGGCAGGGAGCACCCTAGACTTGAGTCAGGCCATCAAGAACACTATGCTCAACACCGGATTATCTTTGCCCGGTGTAGTGCGCTTGGCCACTTATAACCCAGCCAAACTTCTCGGCATCGAAAACACCAAGGGGCACCTAGCCCCCGGGTTGGATGCTGATTTTACGATATTTGACGCCGATATGAACATTCAAGCGACCTATGTCCTGGGCCGGCAAATTTATCGGAGGACTGACCATGCGCATCTTTGTGGCTAAAAATTACCACGACATGAGTCTAGAGGCGGCGAAAGTTGTTGCGGACGAGATCGCGCAAAAGCCTGGCATCGTCCTCGGCCTGGCTACTGGGGAGACCCCCTTGGCCATGTACCGGGAACTCATCCGTTGGCACCGCGAGGAAGGATTGGATTTTTCGCAAGTGATAACTTTCAACCTCGACGAATACATCGGCCTACCCCCCGAAAACATTAACAGCTATCGTTACTACATGCAGCATAACTTTTTCCGCCACATCAATATTAAATTGAAAAACACCCACCTGCCCAATGCCATGGCGGTGGATGTCGATGAAGAATGTCGGGAGTACGAACGACAAATAGCAGGCGTGGGCGGCATTGACCTGCAAGTGCTCGGCCTTGGGCAAAATGGCCACATCGGCTTTAATGAGCCGGGAGTGGACTTTGCCTTGTCCACTCACCTAGTGCACCTGGCCGCAGCAACCATTGCCAGCAATGCCCGTTTCTTTGCCGCCGAGAGCGAGGTGCCGCGCTTGGCCATCAGCCTCGGGATAAAGAGCATTATGCAGGCCAAAAAAATACTGCTCCTTGCTAGCGGGAGCAGTAAAGCCCGGGCCGTTTACGAATTAGTGCATGGTGCGGTGTCAAACAACACCCCAGCCACAATCCTCAAGCTCCATCAAGATGTGCAACTAGTCTTAGATGAACCTGCGGCCATGCATATTAGTCGAGCGTGAGACCGAGGTAGGGGTAGGCCGCCCCCTCTAGGCTTCGCAGCCCCTCGTCAGTCAAGGCCTTAATCATGCCTTGGGTTCTAACTTCCCCCCGCCCGGCCCAGAGCTCACCGAAGGCTGGGAGCCGCAAATAATAGTTGGCGGCCGGCATTTGGCGAACTATTTCGCGAGCCAAGGGCCCGAGCAGCGATGGCGTGGCTACGACCTCGACCAACTCCACCTCGCCATTTCCCTTGTTAATCCCCATAGCGTAAGCCGATCCCCAAGACTCTGCCAGGCTGATAAATTTCCCCCCGTAGAGTTCATACAAGGTGGCCGAGTAGGTTAGGTGCTGCTCGCCCCAGATAACGCTGCCCAAGTGAGAAGCCAACAATTCCCGGCGCTCTGCTGCCAGCTCGGCCATAGTAGGTGTTGCTAGGGCCTGGCCACCTTCCCTAGCGCAGCTTTGCATTTCTTCACGGGTCAGGCTTACATAGCGCGTCTGAAAAAATGGCTGATACTGATGCTTAGCATAGTAAAGATACAGAGCAGGGCTCATGGGCAAGAGGAGCGAATACTTCTCTCCCCGCCACTGGCCACAAGCCGCCGCGGCCGCCAGCAAGGCCCCCATATGGCCGGCCCCACGGTGGACAGGCTGAGTTGCTGCCGCATATATATACTGTGCGGCCGCTAACTGCTCGCCGACGACCAGCTCTACGGGCAACATATGGAGCATGGCGGACACCTTGCCGTCCACCAAGTAAACTAAAGAGTTCTCGGGTTGAAAACGATAGTTAAAAAAATGCTGCGTGGCCTCTTCGCTGTCCTGAAAGGCCACCCGCCACAGCTCGGCCATTTCGTCCCTCATCACCCAGCGTCCTAGGCTAATCTCTCTAGCCACCAAAAGTCTCCCCTTTTAGCGAAGCTACATATTTTTCCAAGATGAAGGCCGGGTTGTAAGACATCTTGGCCTTGCGCAGACCCTCGATGCCGAGGTCCTCTTCTCTATTTATAAAGCGATACTTCCCGAGGTGCCGACTGGCAAACTCGTGATTGATGGCGGCGTAGAGGCCACCAAATTCGCTCTGCGCTTTTTCAAAATGCACTAAGTAGACCTCGCTGTTTATTTCTTCGCCCAATGTAAAGGCGACCACGGCTCCATCAATCCTGATGAGCCCACCGCTAAAACCTAGCTCAATGAACTGCGCGAGCGAGGTATCCAAAGCACAGCCTTCCCTCTTGAGATCTTCATCACCCTTGCCATGGTTCGCTCGCCGCCATTCATCCGCCATTACAGCTATCTCTGGCAGATTGGCGGCAGTGATGTCCTCGTACTCATAACTGTAAGTACGGCGAAAACGATTGACATGGTTGCGCTTATCATGGAATTTGCGCCCGGCCAAGGTGGCGAGGTCAGCGGCATGGTAGATATAGTCTGAACCATCACGGTTGAGGCGGTACTTAAAGGTATCGGGCATCACTTGCTCCACCTCGGCCATCTGCTCGCGCGTTAGCCCCCACAACCTAAAGCGATGCCCCTTAGCGCGGGCATCAGCCATAAGTACCCCGAGAGCCCAAGGCAAATCGCCGCCAACCGGCACGCCATAAATGTTCGACTCACCGCCATAGAGGGAAAACAATGTTCCCTCATGCAGACAGGCGGAGTGGTGATAGACATCGGACCAAATATAGAGCGTGCCAAAGGCGGCGTCATTGCCCATCGCTCCATTCTTAACAAGCAGGGGCTGCACCCATGCTCTATCCTTAATTGTCAAGACCTTAAATTCCAACATGCAGAAAAATTGTCCTCCCCTACAAACACTGGGGACGTGTCTTTTTGTTTGTACGTCCGCCCAATGCTTGCTCTTTCTAATGCTGCTCTCTCCCATGCCAAAAAAAAGAGCGAACTAACTTCACTCCTGATGTCTTGCCGAGGCAATGCCATCACCCATAGGGCCTTGGCATGTTTCACTATTAATACGATAGCACAAATTTATCGTCTAGTCGACTAATCTGCTGCCGTGAGCCGGTGAACTCGCAGTCTACCGACGTATCTATAGCTTATGTGCCGGCGCAATATGGAACAGTTATACCGCCAGAAACTTAGTCAGCTGCTTTTCGGTAACGTCCGGACATAAATCCCTCTCACCTCAATCTTTTCTTCTAGTAGCACAAATGACAGCCCGTGCCGTGTCCGGCAAAACCATTTGCCGGTTTCAGTTGTCTAATATGCATGA
>QLUC01000143.1 GCA_018725275.1 Bacillota bacterium
AGTGGCCAAACAAGTGCTAGCCCATTGGGGCATTGAGATCTACAGCCGGGTGCTCGCCCTCGGGCCGCTTGCCCTAGACGGAGCCACGCCAGAACTTGCGCTGTGGCGCGAGAGGGCACGACAGCCTTACGGCGTGGGCGATAAGGAGTTGCAAAGACAGGCGGATGAGATGATCGCCCGGTGCCGCCGCGAGCGGGTCAGTGTCGGGGGTATTTTCGAGGTAGCGGCCTTCAATGTGCCGGTGGGATGGGGGTCTTATGTGCATTGGGACCGGCGACTAGATGCCCAAATAGCCGGCGCCCTCATGTCCATACCCGGCATCAAGGGAGTCGAATTTGGCCAAGCCTTTGCCCTAGCGGTCAGTCCCCCGGGAACAGCCGGGGATGAACTGGCTTGGGACGGTGAGCGCGGCTGGCATTATGTCGGCAATGTCAATGCCGGTCTCGCCGGCGGCACTACCACCGGACAACCCATTTTGGTTCGCTGTGCGGTTAAGCCGATTCCCACTCTGATGCCGGGGCTCACCGCCGACCTCCTGAGCAAGAAATCCACCGCGCCGCTCGCCGAGCGCAGCGATACCACCATGGTGCCGGCGGCGGCGGTAGTGGCTGAGCACGTACTGGCTTTGAGCCTGCTCGTAGCCGGGCATAGCGCTCCCGACAGGTACTAGTACCCAGCCCCTTTGTCTACCTCGTTCGCGAGAGGCAGCCCTTGCTTTAGGCGACGCAAATTGTCAAGAAAGATAGCCAAGGCTTGGCGGCGATAATCCGCTAAGTATCCAGCCGTGTGGGGCGTAATGATAGCATTGTTTAGGGACCATAAGGGGCTGTCCGGCGGCAGGGGTTCGGTCGCGAAAACATCTAGCCCCGCGCCCGCCAGTTCCCCTTGGGCCAGTGCTGCCGCGAGGGCGTCTTCGTCCACCACCGCACCGCGGGCAATGTTGTAGAGGTAGGCCGAGGGTTTAAGTAGTTTTAGCCTTTCTTGCGAAAGGAGGTTCGTTGTCGCCGGCGTCAGTGGCACGGCTAAGACCAAGTGGTCGACTAGGGGCAAAAGTTCATCGAGTCTATCTTCGCCCCAGACCATGGTTGCGCTAGGCGAGGGAGAAGGGTTCCGGCGCAGGCCGATTACCTGCAGGCCAAAGGCAAGCGCCCTTTGCCCAATGGCTTGACCGATGCTGCCAAAGCCCACGATGCCCATCACCTGGCCTTGCAACAGCGTCGGGCGGTAGTGCTGCCAGACCTTTAATTGTTGCTGGCCAAACAAGGTGGGTAAGCCACGCGCAAAGGCCAACACGAGGGAGAAGACATGCTCGGCAATGGTGGCCCCATGCATGCCGCTCGTCGTGCATAACCTGGCATGGCTTGCCAGTAGCTCCGGAGAAAGCAGGTGGTCCACGCCGGCTGTAACTACTTGCATGAGCAGCAGCTTCTCAGCTTGAGCTAGTTGGGCGGGGTCAAGGCTTCCCCAGACGACCTCAGTGTCGGGTAGGCTAGAGGCGATTTCCTCGTCGGTGCCCGAGACGATAGTTGCTCCCGGACAGCAGGACATAATTTCCGCACTCTCGGCGGGGGATAATCCTCCTTTGACGACGATCTTATACATGTAACAACCCTCCCCATGGTGATGTTGGTGGTGCATATATTTCCTGGGAAATGTTCGCCTGGTGGGTCTTTCTAAACAAGATTCGTTACGGTTACGGAAATGTCCTGCTAAATTAGAGTGGCTACAAGTTAGCGCGAGAGGTAAAATAACATGGTCTCAGCAAGTTACCTAGGGGTATTTCTTTATGGAGGTGTGCTGTGAAACTGTTGGCGAGAGTAGCGGCCGAGTTAGCCATCAGCCTAGGGCAAGTAGAAAGTGTCGAAAAGTTACTGCTAGAGGGCAACACGATACCTTTCATCGCCCGTTACCGCAAGGAGGTGACTGGGGAGCTTGACGAAGTGAAATTAAGGGCCCTCGAGGAGCGGCTTACCTATCTCAAGCAATTAGAGGAGCGCAAGGGCGAGGTCCAACGACTCATCGGGGAACTTGGCAAGATGACCCCAGAAATCGCGGGCCTGGTAGAGAAAGCGGACACTCTGCAACAAGTGGAGGACCTCTACTTGCCATTTCGTCCTAAGCGCCGTACGCGCGCGACCATCGCCAAAGAAAAGGGTTTAGCTCCCCTGGCGGAACTTATTTTGGCTGACCCCTTACTGGAGGAGGCGGCGGCCATGGTTTTGGCCGTTCCTTTTTGTAATGCCGAAAACGGCTTGACGGAGGAGACCGCGGCGCTGTCGATGGCGAAGGACATCTTGGCGGAGCAGTTAAGCGAGAACTTCAACGTGCGCGAGGCGGTGCGGTACATGCTGCGCCATGAAGGCAGGCTGCAGACCGAGGTAAAGAATGAAGAAAACATCACCTACCAAATGTACTTTAGTTACGAAGAGCCACTCCGCCGTCTGCCCCCCCACCGCCTGCTGGCCATCAACCGGGGCGAGAAAGAAGAAGCCTTGACCGTGAAAGTCATCTATGATGAGGACAGGGTCTACACGATAGCCACTCATAAGTTTTTAGGCGGCCAGGCTAAAGCGAACTATTTAGTCAAAGAGGCGATTGCCGACGGCTGCAAGAGATTGCTTTTGCCCTCTTTAGAGCGTGAGATAAGAGCCGGCATGACCGTGGTGGCGGAGGAACAGGCCATTCTGGTATTTGGGCAAAACATCAAGCAATTATTGCTGCAAGCGCCAGTCAAGGGCAAGACCATACTCGCTATCGACCCGGCCTATCGTACGGGGTGTAAACTGGCTGTCGTTAACCCCACAGGCAAGGTGCTGGCCACGGCTGTGTCCTACTTCACCCCCCCGCAGAACGATAAATCAGCAGCGGCGCGCCTATTGCTCGGCCTCATTCGCGAACATGTGGTCAGTGCCATCGCTATCGGCAACGGCACTGGGTCGCGCGAGGCGGAGGAATTTGTGGCCGAGCTCATGCGAGAGCATGGCTTAGGAGTGCCGTACACCATCGTCAGTGAGGCCGGTGCCTCGGTGTACTCGGCCTCGGCGCTGGCGGGCGAGGAATTGCCGGGGCTGGACGTCACCCTGCGTGGCGCGGTCTCGATTGGCCGCCGCATTATCGACCCCCTGGCCGAGCTGGTAAAAATTGATCCAAAGGCCATCGGGGTCGGTCAGTACCAGCACGATGTGAACCAAAAGGCCTTGGCCACCAAGTTAGAGGGCGTGGTCGAGGACTGTGTCAACGGCGTGGGGGTGGACCTCAACACTTCATCGCCCGCGCTACTCCGCTACGTGGCCGGTATTTCGCCTGCGGTAGCCAAGAACATTGTCGCTTTTCGTGATGAGCATGGCCCCTACAAGAGTAGAGAGGAGCTCAAAAAAATTCCCCGGCTCGGTCCGGCCACCTTTGTGCAGTGCGCTGGCTTCCTGCGCATTCCCGGTGCCGCCAACTTGTTAGATAACACCCCGGTGCATCCTGA
>QLUC01000144.1 GCA_018725275.1 Bacillota bacterium
AGCGCATGAAGCTCGCTGAATATGTAGCGCTCATGAACAACCCATGGCGCCTTTTTTGGGTTAATTTCCTGGCAGGGATGGGGCGGGGTTTGGGCTTTGCCTTCGGCGGAAGCCTGCTAGCGGCGGCTTTACTCTACCTCCTCAGCCAGGTTGCCATCTTGAACCTCCCCCTAGTTAGCGATGTCATTGCTGAGATAGTGCGTTTAGTGCGCATAGAACTTGACCGTTAGCTAGTTACGTAGGCCAATGACCAGCTCCCCAAAATGGAATCGAGGTTGCAAGAACTACAAGGACTAGTTGAGAAAAGCGGAGGGTTCGCGTGTTGACCGTGTCGATATTGATAATGACTCTAGTCTTGTTCCTAGACCAAGGGACCAAGCTCCTCGTGGTAACAAACTTAGCTTACGGGGAATCTATTCCGATATTGTTCCACATTGTCGCCATCACCTATGTGCACAATTTCGGTGCCGCGTTTGGTATTTTCGCCGGGCAACGTATGGTCTTCATTTTGGCGGTACTGGTGATTGTGGTTGTCTTCATAATATGGCGCAAGGATTTTTTGCAGGCTGGTCCCTTGGCCATGCACGGAGGCGGACTTTTAATGGGTGGCGCATTGGGTAACTTAGTAGACCGTGTTCGGCTTGGGTATGTGGTTGACTTCATCCAGGTGGGGTGGTGGCCGGTGTTCAACATAGCTGATTCTGCCATTGTCATCGGTGCTGTTTCGCTGGTCCTACTTGCTATAAGGTCAGAGTTGCAATGAGCGACCGCCTGCATACCGTCGCTGCAGAGGAAGCAGGCCAACGACTGGATGTTGCGGTCAGTCGTTTGTTTCCGGATTTAACTCGTAGTCAGGCGCAACGCCTCATTGAGATGCGCCTCGTGACGGTCGATGATAGGCCCGAGAAGAACAATTACCGCCTCAAGGCTGGTCAACGGCTGGGGGTAGTGGTTCCCCACCCGGTGGCCACCGAAACTGTCCCCGAGAACATACCGCTGGTGGTGGTGTATGAGGATAGCGACATCGTCGTCGTCAATAAGCCTGCCGGGCTGGTGGTCCACCCTGCTGCCGGCAATTGGCATGGCACCTTGGTTAATGCCCTCCTTTACCACATTGGGGGCCTCTCGGGTATTGGTGGTGAGGTGCGCCCGGGTATCGTGCATCGCCTAGACAAGGATACGTCGGGCCTGTTGGTAGTTGCAAAAAATGACTTTAGCCACCTTGAATTAACTCGTCAACTAGCATCTCGCGCTATGGGACGGGAGTACTTAGCCCTCGTCCATGGTGTTATTCGCCAGGAGATGGGGACTATAGATATTCCTATTGGCCGACATCCCGTGCATCGCAAGGAAATGGCTGTGCGCCAAGATGGACGCCCAGCCAGAACACATTTTGCCGTGCTCGAACGCTTTATGTCCTATACGCTCGTGAGGTGCAAGTTAGATACCGGTCGCACGCACCAAATTCGCGTGCACATGAATCATGTGGCTCACCCCATCGTGGGTGACCCTGTCTATGGCCCTCGGCAAGGTGCCTTCGGCCGCTGTGGTCAACTGCTACATGCGATAAAACTGACTTTGTGTCACCCAAGGAGTAAAGAACCGATGGAGTTTTCTTGTGAGTTGCCGCTACTTTTTGCCGGCATACTCACGAAGTTAAGAGCCAATCAACCGACAAGACCTAGCCTAAGCACAGAGGACGGCGAGTGAAGATAAAAATTGCCACAAAATGGCGAGAGAGGAGCAGTAGTGTGAACAAGATCAAGACCCAATTAATGGATGAGAAAGCCATGGAGAGGGCTATTACTCGCATTGCCCATGAAATTATCGAGCGCAATAAGGGAGTCGAGGGGGTAGTGCTGCTCGGTGTCATGCGCAGGGGAGCGATACTGGCTAATCGCCTAGGAGAGGCCATCTGGCGCATAGAAGGGTCAAAGGTGGAATCTGGGGTGATAGATATATCTTTGTATCGCGACGACCTGTTGAACCCACTGGAAAAACCGAAGATCAAAGGCGGCACATTCCCGGTAGTGAAGGGGAAGACTGTAGTGCTAGTTGATGATGTTCTTTTTACCGGTCGGACAGTGAGGGCGGCACTAGATGCCATTATTGACCTAGGACGCCCTAGCAGCGTGCAACTTGCTGTGTTGGTGGATAGAGGGCATCGCGAGTTGCCCATACGAGCCGATTATGTGGGAAAGAACGCGCCAACCTCACGGCGAGAGCTGGTGGCGGTTCTGGTAACTGAGTATGACGGGCAGAATCAGGTGCTCATCCTTGAACAGGGAGATGCGGAGTGCGAACAATGAGGGTGCGTTGGTTATCATAAGTGACATACCCGGGTCTGGCGCCCGCAGGGCGCCTGACGTGGCGCTTCTCCGTATAATCCACCGGAACATTGGCCGAAAGACGCTGGCTGCTATAGTAGGCGGCGAGGTTGGCGGCATAGAGTAGCGTAGCATCACTTAAGTTCGGCGTATATGGTATTAAGACATGGCTGCCTGGGGCTTTCTGGACATGCAGCCAGATATCTTTTGCGGAGGCATTCCTCACTAAGGCATCGTTTTGCAGGTTATTGCGTCCCACCCAGATGGTGCTCCCATCCGTGGTGACAACTTTCAGTGGTCCGCTAGCCGGTGCGGACTGCTTTGTTTTTTGGCGACTCTCAGGCATCAAACCTAAGTATTGCAGTTCTTTCTCAATGTCTCTGAGTGTTGCTAAGTCATCTGCTAGGAAAATAGCGGAGATCAGGGTGTCGACATACGCGATTTCTTGTTCGCACTGCGCTAAGCGTTCTAGACTGTGCCTTTCTGTGCCTTCGGCGCGATTGAAGCGCTTGAAATATAATCTGGCATTGTCAACGAGGGACAGACGCACGTCGATGGGCACAGACGCCTCGCTGAGGTCGGGGCTGAAGTAATCTGTGACGATGGCCAATTCACCCTCTTGGCGATAATGCGCTATATTAGCATATAGCAATTGACCAAATCGCTGGTAGGACGCTCGTTCGCGGCTTGTGGCGATGTCCTTTTGTATCGCCTCTTGGCGACGCAGTAGTTTAGCGCGATGAGTAATCACTAATTTGTTCGCTCTTTGGCGCAAACTTTGCAACTGATCCCGGTGTCCGCTGACAGAGAGGGCTTTAACTAGGAGATTGTTCACGCCCGAGATTTTATCGCCAATGCTACCGAGATGCGTGAGGGGATGGACGTGAAAGCGAGTCTTTTCGCCAAGATAGAGATACCCTGTTTGCTGTTCGCCCATCTGACAGTGAGTGGCTAAAAGATCAATCTGCAGGGCAAGGTCTTGACAATTGTCTAGGGTGAGGTCTTTCCCAAGAGAATTGACTAGAGAGAGCCGAAAGGCGAATTCCTTGGCTAATTGGAGGGACAGGCCATTGACGAGGTCGCACAACATTTCT
>QLUC01000145.1 GCA_018725275.1 Bacillota bacterium
TTAGCAGGGAAAACGCGCCGACCGCAGAATATCATACTGAATTCGAACGTGAGTTTTGCTAAGCTCGAAGCGACAGTAGAGCGTAAAAGCAGACAATATGCTGAAGACGGCCATGAGCTCGAGGAGTGGCACCAAGACCTTTCAACCCTGGCAACTCATCTTGAGGCTAGGCGCACCAAGTAAGCTGGAGGTGTATGTTCGATGAAGGTAATACTGAATAAAGATGTCAAGGACCTCGGCAAACGCGGCCAAGTGGTGGAAGTTAGCGAGGGCTACGCGCGGAACTTCCTCCTGCCGCGGGGGCTGGTGTCTATAGCCACTGAAGGAGCGGCGCGCGGTTTGGAGCAAGAAAAAACTGCGCAGCTGCGCAAAAAAGAGCGCGAACAAAAAGAGGCCCAGAGCCTAGTCAGCCGGCTAAATGCCGCCACGGTGAAAATTACCGCCAAGGCGGGCGAGCATGGCCGCCTCTTTGGGGCCGTAACCGCCCATGATATTGCCAATCAGTTGGCTAACCAAGGCCTTCAAGTAGATAAACGCCGTCTAGAGGTACCCTCCCCCATCAAGGTCGCCGGAACTTACAAGGTCACCGTGCGGGTGCATCCAGAAACCACCGCCACATTGACGGTGCATGTGGTGCCCGAATAATATGTCGGAACTGCGCGTTCCACCGCATAATCTAGAAGCTGAGCAGAGCATGCTCGGGGCCATTTTGCTTGATCGGGAAATACTCATCAACCTCGCGGTTTCAGTCCAGCCGCAGCACTTCTATAAAGAAGCGCATCGGCATATTTTTGAATGCATGATCCACCTCTATATGCAGAACCACCCGGTTGACCTCGTCACAGTCTCAAACAGACTCAGCCAGCAGGGCAAATTAGATGATTGCGGCGGGCTTTCCTACCTCACCTCCCTCCTCGATGCCACCCCCGTCATCAGTCATGCCCCAGTCTATGCGAAAATTGTGCACGACAAATATATCTTGCGTCAGCTCATCGCCGCCGGGAGTGAAATATCGGCCTCAGCTTTTGCCGCCACCGGCGAGCCGACTAGTCTCCTGGACAATGCCGAACAGCGCATCTTCCGCTTAGCGCAGATGCAGGAGTCGCGCGACTTTGTTCCCTTGGTGAGCATCCTCCATGAGGTCTATGCCCAGCTCAATGCGAGTAAGCTCCCCGGCGGCAATATCAATGGCGTGCCTTCGGGGTATTATCAACTAGATAGACTGACCCATGGCTTTCAAAAGGGCGATCTCATCATTTTGGCGGCCCGCCCTTCGGTGGGTAAGACCGCCCTAAGTCTGAACTTTGCCGTGCATGCCGCGGTGAAGGCTAAGATTCCCGTGGCTTTTTTTAGCCTAGAGATGCCCAAGGAACAACTCACCCTGCGCATGCTCTGCGCCGAGAGCGTGGTGCGCACCGAGTCTGTGCGCAATGGCACCCTAGGAGACCGGGACTGGGATAAGATAGCGCAAGGCATCCATGACCTTTCCGAGGCGAAGATTTTTATCGACGACACCCCTTCCCTCTCCGTCATGGAGATGCGCAGTAAAGCCCGGCGCCTAAAAATGGAACAAAATATCGGTCTTATCGTGGTGGACTACCTGCAGCTACTGCGCTATCCCCAGCGCTCCGAAAATAGGCAGCAGGAAGTAGCCGAGATTACCCGCACTTTAAAAGCCCTCGCGCGTGAGCTAGAAGTGCCGCTCATTTCGCTGGCACAACTTAGCCGCGCCGCCGAGCAGCGGAGCGACAAGCGCCCGAACCTCGCCGATCTCCGCGAATCGGGCGAAATAGAACAAGCCGCCGACCTGGTGATGTTCCTCTACCGCGAAGATTATCAGAATCAGCAGAGCCCGACCGCGGATGGCGCGGGCCCCATAGAAGTCATTTTGGGCAAACACCGCAACGGCCCCGTGGGCCAAGTCAGCCTCGTCTTCCGCAAAGATTACGGTCGTTTTGAGAATGCCGCCCTGCATGATGAGTAAATAATGGCAAATATTGTGCTTGACTTTAGGTCTCGTTTCCTGTAGCATAGAAAGGTATCATCATGGCCCCATAGTGAAGCGGTTAACACACAAGCCTTTCACGCTTGCGACGCGGGTTCGAATCCCGCTGGGGTCACCAATTGGAGCTGTGGTGTAGCGGTTAACATGCCGGCCTGTCACGCCGGAGACCGCGGGTTCAATTCCCGTCAGCTCCGCCATTAAAAACTAAACCAGCAGCGATGCTGGTTTTACAACTAGCTGTAAATGCGCCGATGTAGCTCAGTGGTAGAGCAGCTGATTCGTAATCAGCAGGTCGTGGGTTCAAGTCCCACTATCGGCTCCAGTGTTATCAAGGCTCTCTGGGTTTTACCCGGAGGGTTTTTTGTTGTTTTGACAGCAATTTGACAGCAACGCGCTATTTTTCTGCTCGGGAGACGTTGTTCCGCAGGTTTAGTACAGCATCCAACGATCGCGCTGCTGCCTGTTTAATCTCTGGCATAACATGGCTGTATGTATTCAGCGTTAAGGAGATGTCCGTGTGCCCTAATAGCTCTTGTACAACTTTGGGGTGCACACTCGTCTCCAATAGACGGGTTGCATAGGTGTGTCTGAGGGCATGCAGATTGACGTGTGGGATGTCGGCCCTGGCTGCGAGCTGTGTGAGCTTGCGGGCCACATTTCGCTGGCCTAAAGGGGTTCCTATTGAGGAGGTAAATACTCGATCTGAATCTGTGTAGAGGCCGCCTACCTCAATGCGCTCTTTCGATTGGGTGTTTCCCCATTCGCGCAGGATAGTGACTACATCGTTGGGCAAGGGGATCGACCTCTTGCCACTTTCGGTTTTAGGGGGCTGGAGGATATATTGGCGTTTGGAGCTGGTTGATGTCTTGGTGTGAACGAGGGCATGTGATACCGTCAGTGAGCCTTCCCGGAGGTTTACGTTTGACCACTCTAAGGCCATTACTTCCCCAATACGTAGGCCCGTTCCCATCATAACAAGGTATAAAGGGCCTAGGCGGTCGGTCAGGGCGACCGCAATCAAGGCATCCATCTCCGCAAGGGTTAGGACGCGGATTTCTTTTGTGTCCTTCTTGGGCTTTTTCGCATACTCCGCTACATTGCGGGTTACTAGGCCCTCGGTGAGGGCTTGCTTTAGAGCCGATTTCAAAGTGGTGTGGATCATCTCAACTGTTCTTGGAGATAAACCTGACGCTAGTTTCTGGTTGAGGAGGCGCTGTACTGGGTTGGTTTGTAGGTCTCGTAACTCTATGTGACCAATTGTTGGACGAAGGTGCACTCGGATGATAGATTCATACCCTTCCCATGTCTTAGGCCGAACACTGGGTGCTACATATGTTGCCATCCAAGCGTCTAGCCACTCCCCTACTGTTAGCTTGGTGGGTTTGGCGTATGTACCAGCCTT
>QLUC01000146.1 GCA_018725275.1 Bacillota bacterium
CAAGACGTCACCACGGGACAACGTGGCCATTGCGGTGACCGTTATCCCCGGTGGGGTCACAGTTACCATACCTGGCGATGGAGAGGTGGTAACGAATCAAGAGATACCCTTTGGTCATAAAGTAGCGCTCATCCCTATACCTGAAGGAGATGACATTATCCGCTATGGCGAGGTTATCTGCTCCGCGAGAGAAGATATCAAGCCCGGTGACTGGGTTCACGTGCACAATACCGTAAGCGACATTTAATACGAGGGAATTGCTTATGTGTTTTTATGGATATCCGCGAGAAGATGGCACTTTTGGTGTGAGAAACTATCTCGTCGTCATGGCATCGGTTGTTTGCGCCAACGGTGTGGTGGAGGATATTTGTCGTCAGGTGCCTGGTGTGATACCAATTGCCCATACCCATGGTTGCGGACATACCGGTGAGATAGCTATGCGTACGCTGTCCGGTCTGGGTCGGAACCCGAATATTGCGGCGCTGCTTGTCATTGGGCTCGGCTGCGAGGAGTCCATAGCGCCGGACATCGCCAATGCCGTGATAGACACAGGTAAGCCGGTAGAATATCTGGTTATCCAGGATGAAGGTGGAACTGCCGAGACAGCCAGAAAAGGGGCCGAGATTGTCACGAGAATGCTGGCTAATGCGCAAGATCAGAAACGAGTAGAAGTAGGTTTTGAGCATCTGGTTGTGGGGCTCGAGTGTGGGGGATCCGATACGTTTTCGGGAGTTAGCGCCAACCCCGCCGTGGGCATCGCCGCGGACATGGTGGTGGGCAAAGGTGGTACGGTCATCCTCTCCGAGGTTAGTGAGATGGTCGGCACCGCTCACCTGCTCAAGCTCCGGGCGGCAAGCCCGGAGGTGGCGCGGAAGATCGAGGCCTATGTCCAGCTTGGCACCGAGGCCGGCAACTGGGGAGCAGCAATGTGTGGCTATGCCGCCGGCGCTATCTCACCGGGCAACATAGCTGGTGGTCTCACTAACATTACCGAGAAATCTCTGGGTTGTATTGCCAAGGGCGGCACTAGTACCATTACCGACTGTATTCCATATGCGGTGAAGCCACGGACAAAGGGACTGGTGATTATGGAGACCGCCGGCTATGATATCGAGTCGATCACGGGTATGGTAGCTGGTGGGGCACAGGTTGTCATCTTCACCACTGGTCGTGGGTCTCCGGCCGGTTATGCTCTGGCACCTGTCATCAAGGTGGTCAGTAACTCTGATACTTACATGAGGATGCTGGGTGATTTTGACGTTAATGCTGGTGCCGTTATTGATGGCGAGAAAGCTGTCGAAGAGGTGGGCAGGGAGATTTTCCAGCTTCTGATAGACGTGTCAGGTGGCAAACAAACCAGAGCGGAGATTAACAGGCAATATCAATTTGGCCTCCGGCAGGAGGGTTTTCACTGGCCCACACTGAAAGACATTAGGGAGATGAATCTTTAGCCTTTGCGAGGCGACGGTGATGTTAGGAGGAAGGTAATGAGAAGTGATATTGTAAAGCTTGGTGTCCTGCGAGCCTCACAGCGTGCTTTATTGCACAGCGTGGGGTGCGATGATCGTGAGATAGCCCAACCGTTAATCGGCGTGGTGAATAGCTTCACCGAAATTATGCCTGGGCATATACACCTTCGAACTATTGCCGAGGCGGTGAAGGCTGGTGTGCACAGTGCTGGGGGCACCCCCTTTGAGTTTAATACTATCGCTGTCTGTGATGGCTTCGGGCAGGGTAACATAGGCATGAAATACAGCCTACCCAGTCGGGAACTCATCGCCGATTCGGTGGAGGTCATGGTTGAGGCTCACCAACTTGATGCCCTGGTCTTTATCCCCAACTGTGATAAGATAGTTCCTGGAATGCTTATGGCGGCAGCAAGGCTTAACATTCCCGCCATATTCGTAAGTGGCGGACCGATGATGTCAGGACGCTTGCCTGGGGATCCTTCAACCAGACTGAACGCTGGCTATCTACATGTAGTGTCAGGTGAGGTGATAAGGGGGAAAAGGAGCGAGGCAGAGTTAAAACAAATGGAGGAGGTTGCCTGCCCCGGATACGGCAGTTGCTCCGGCATGTGGACTGCCAATACCATGAACTGCTTGACCGAGGCTATTGGCATGGGATTACCAGGCAACGGCACCATCCCCGCAGTAGACGCCAGGCGAATTCGTCTGGCGAAACAAGCTGGAAGACAAATTATGAACCTGCTTGTCCAGAACATCTGCCCCCTGGATATTATCACCCCAGAGTCAATACGTAATGCTTTCACCGTGCTTATGGCGTTCGCCGGCAGCACCAATGTTGTCCTTCACCTGTTGTCCATCGCTCACGAAGCTGGGGTTCCCTTCAATCATTCTGACATCAACGAGATAAGGACAAACACACCGCTCCTGTGCAAGTTCCACCCGGCAACTGATTATGACCTGGTAGACTTTGATCAAGCTGGTGGCACAATGGCACTGATGAATGAGCTCAAGGGGGTACTGAACCTTGATGTAAAGACAGTTACCGGAAAGACGCTCGGCGATAACATTGCCGTTGCCAAGGTTAGGGACAGAAATGTCATCCGCCCCTTATCCGACCCGTATTCCAAAACAGGGGGGATTACCATCCTCTTCGGCAACCTAGCCCCCGATGGTGCCGTGGTTAAAAACGCGGCGGTGGCTCCAGAGATGATGGTTCACCACGGACCAGCACGGGTCTTTGATTCAGAGGAGGATGCCATAAAAGCCCTCACCGATAAAACCATCAAACCTGGAGAGATCGTGGTTGTTCGCTATGAGGGACCCCGTGGCGGACCGGGCTTTCCCGAGCTGCTAACCTGTACCGACCTAATAATAGGGCTTGGTCTAGATAGAGAGGTAGCCCTGATTACCGATGGACGCTTCTCCGGAGCAACAAGCGGTGCTGCTATCGGGCATGTCTCGCCGGAGGCAGCAAGTCGCGGACCCATCGCTGCTGTGTGCGATGGTGACATAATAAGGATAGACATCCCTAATTGCCGTCTAGACCTGGAGCTGAGCGAAGCCGAGATAAGTAAGCGCCTGTCACAACTGCCAGAATTTGAGTTCAAGTTCAAGAAAGGTTATTTGAGGCGATATGCTGAGAGGGTAACCTCGGCCAGCACGGGGGCTATATTCTATACTTCTCCGCACAAAGTGTCATAATGAGTGTGGTTGAGGTCGTGGCAGGAGAAAGCATATTTGTCCATAAGAAAGCTGCCGGGTGGGCTGAGCAGTTCTTTCAACCGCATTATTACGCA
>QLUC01000147.1 GCA_018725275.1 Bacillota bacterium
AGAGCCAGGGCTGAAGCAGTGCTCAAAGATGGAAAAGGCAATAAGCTGGCCACTGCTTCCACTCCATTAACCCACTCCTCTATCCTGCCAGGCTTCACCCGCCAGTTCGATCTTTCTCTGGCTCCCGGCAGGGAATTGCCATCAGGCGCTTATATAGACTTAAAGATAGAACTTGAAGATGGCACGGTGCTTTATAGCAAGAGGAGGAGCCTTGACCCTCCTACTGACAGGGCAGCTTTTATAGGGATAGGGGCAGCAGTTGTTGTCGGCGTTGTTACTATCATTGGCCGCCGTAGTATCCGTAGCGGTATCGATCGCGTGGTGGCGAGGGTGATGAGGAGGAATCGGCAAGGGGAGGGCAGCAAGCAAGGAGAGATTGATTAGAGATTGATTATGGAGAGATTGATAAGAGATTGATTATGGAGAGATTGATTATTAAGAGGAGGAACAAATGAGTAAAGCTTTGAAACTCAGGGCACTGAGTCTGCTTCTGGCTGTGGCCCTGGCAGTGGCCGCCCTACCTTTAGTCTCGACTGTAGCCCTGGCCACTGCGCCTCACCCTGCCTACCGCCTCTTCATCGCCCCAGTCACTCAAACAGTGGCGCCGGGTGAAACCTTCACCGTGAGAGTGATGCAGGACGCCGTTGCGGGCTCCATGGGAGCACAGATTGACCTCAGCTTCACCAACGGGCTGGTGGAGGTCACCAGTGTAAGACTCGGTGCGGCTTATGCGGGCGCTATGTTTCTTTTTGGAATAGCTCCGCAAACTTTGCCAGAAGCCATAGCCTCAGCCAATACGACCGGCCTTCTAGATAACTTTGCCGGTGTCTTTCTGCCCGGGATGGGGTCGGTACCGGCTGGAGACCAGGAGTTCCTGGTCATCGGCATGAGGGCAAGGCCTGGTGTAGTCGGGACTCACACCGTACCGCTGGCCATCCTTAGGCCGGAGATGATAGGACCCGGTGGGCTGGCAATACCACGAGCCTCGTCCACTGATGGTGCGGTGGTAGTAGCGGGACCCCCGGGGTTCATGCCCGATCTTACTGTCAGCGAGAAGTCCGAGAAGTGGGTAGTCGAGGGCGAAACCTACAACGTAACCTTCACCATCAAGAACATTGGTGGTGGCGGTGCTGCTGCCAGCACCGCTGCCATCCTCATTGATGGCACCGAGGTTGCCATTGAGGCTATCGGGGCACTGGCGGCGGGTGCCACCGAGACCATAACCGTTGGGCCGTTCACCCTCACTGAGGCAAGCGACACCATCGAGATCGTTGCCGACAAGGACAATGTCGTCGCCGAGAGCGACAAGAACAACAACAGGAGTGGGGAGACCGTCCTCGCTGTTCCCGACCTCATTGTCTCCCGGGGGGAGACAAAGTGGGTAGCTGAAGGCGAAACCTACACCGTAACCTTCACCATCACGAACATTGGCAAAGCTGATGCTGCTGGGAGCACCGCTGCCGTCCTCATCGATGGCACCAGGAAGGATGCCGTTGATGTTCCAGTACTAGATACAAAAGGTGCTAGAGGTGCTATATGGTCATTCCGCGCCGTTGACATTGGTCCCTTCACCCTCACCGGCGATAGCGACACCATCGTGATCGTTGCCGACAAGGACAACGTCGTCGCCGAGAGCAAGGAGAACAACAACAGCCTGGAGATTCTCCGCACTCGTGACCCTGCACCCGACATCATTGTCAGCGAGGTGAAGACAAGGTGGCTGGTTGAAGGCGAAACCTATGCCGTAGACTTTACCATCGAGAACATTGGCGATGCTGATGCTGCTGGGAGCACCGCTGCCGTCCTCATCGATGGCACCGAGGTTGCCACTGAGGGGATCAAGGCTCTGGCGGCGGCGGGTGGTGTGGGGGTGCCGGGTGGCTCCCAGTTCAAAGGTGTCGGGCCATTCACTCTCACCGGCGATAGCGACACCATCGTGGTCGTTGCCGACAGGGACAACGTCGTCGCCGAGAGCACGGAGGACAACAACAGTAAGGAGCTGGTCCTCGCTGCTCCTCCCCCCGACGTGGACCCGGCTCACAGGCTCTTCATCGCCCCGGCCACTCAAACGGTGGCGGCGGGTGATACCTTCACCGTGAGAGTGATGCAGGACTCCCCTTATGGCGCCAGGGGGGCACAGGTTGACTTCAACTTCGACCACAAGCTGATGGAGGTTACTGATGTAGCCCTTGGTGCGGTTTACGCAGATGCTGCCCTTATACCCGACGACATGGCAACAGCCATAACCGAAGCCAATGCCGACGGCGCTCTTGATAATGTTGGCGCTCTCTTTCTGACAGGGGCGGGGGTACCGGCTGGAGTGCAGGAGTTTCTGGTCATCACTATGAAGGTAAAGGATGGTGTAACCGGGACTCACCAGGTAGCGCTGACGCTCTCTCCCCGGACGATGTTGAGGCCCAATTTTGAGGCTATAACACCCATGGTCACCGATGGCAAGGTGGTGGCAGTAGGAGACCCGGGGCTGCCCTGGGCCATTATTGCTGTAGTAATCGGTGCGGCGGCGATAGTCGGCGGCATAGCAATCTTTGCCCTGCAGCGGAGGAAGAGTTAAAGCGAAGGCTCGGCTATCAAAGTGATAACGATGAGGGACATTAAAGCCATGCTGAGACCCTGGCCCAGGGTTATCTCCCTTATCGCGGCCGTCATACCGGTGGCTGTGCTGGCATTCATAGTGGTAAATCTTGTTCTGGAGAGCATACCGGCTATAAGAAACGTAGGCCTGGGGGAGATGCTCTTCTCCACTGAATTCTGTGGCAGACTCCAGGCGGGCCGGGGGCTTTATGGGCTGGTGCCTGCCCTGTGGGGAACCTTCCTGGCAGTTGTAATAGCCATAAGCTTAGCCCTGCCGGTATCGCTGGCGATGGCAGTATTCTCCTCGGAATTCCCCCTGGGCTTTCTGGGAAGGGGGATGAGGGGAATACTGGGGCTGCTGTCGGGCATACCCCCCATCGTATATGCCATTGGCTCGGGGGTTCTGGTAAGGTTATTCATGATACCCAACTTCGCTGGAGGGTTTCCTCGATGGGGCGTCGACGTAGCGACGGAACTGGGCCTCCCCCTTGGATACCTTGGAGCAGCGCGATCAGTGCCCTGGGGATGGCCGTTCGGCAACAGCACCCTCCTGGGGGGGATTATGCTTGCCCTGCTGATAATACCCTTCGTCGCCCCCCTTATCCATGATGCCATAGAGAATGTGCCCCATGGACTCAAGGAAGCCTCTCTCGCCCTG
>QLUC01000148.1 GCA_018725275.1 Bacillota bacterium
GTCGCCAGCCCGTGTGCTGGCGCTACAGCGTCCCGGTAGCGGCGTGACACGGCACGCCGACCCTCCCAGGTCGTAACCCAAACCGTCGTGGGCATGGTGCTCACCGGCCAGGTCGTAAAGGTCAGGATTCTTAGTGTAGAACAAAAGCGCCAGCGCATCGGTCTGTCGATGGAGCACATTTAGGTCGGGCTCCATTAGAGCTTGTCGCCAGCGCGCACAAATCAGACAATGAGACCATCCTTCATTTGGACTATTCGCCCGCATTGATGCGCGAGTTCTAGATTGTGAGTCACCAAAATGAGCGTTTTGCCTTCTTGCACCAACTCTATTAGCAGACTAAACACCTCGTGACCAGTTTCGGAATCTAAAGAGCCTGTAGGTTCATCGGCTAAAATCACTTGGGGGTCACTCACTAATGCCCTAGCGATAGCCACTCTTTGGCGTTGGCCACCGGAAAGGTTGCGAGCTTCCTGGTGCACCTTGTTCTCTACACCAACTCGTGCTAAAGCGGCTTTTACGCGCTGATGGCGCTCACGTCGCCCCAAGCGCTCCGGCCCATATAGTAGCGGGATTTCGACGTTCTCTAACGCCGTATAGTCTTCGATTAATGCGAAGTCTTGCACTATGTAGCCGAAGAAGCTGCTTCTTAAGGCCGAAAGTTTGCTGCTAGAAAAAGACTTTGTTTTGAACCCCTGGATCTGCACCTCCCCGGAAGTGGGCACTGCGATGAGCCCAACCATATTAAGCAAGGTGGTTTTCCCGCACCCTGAAGGCCCTGTGACAGCGATGCTTTCCCCCCGGTCAATCTCCAGCGACACGCCCCTGACGGCGTGAGTTGTGTGTTGCCCGCGGCGATACTCCTTGCGCAAGGACATCATGCTAATTAATGCCATTGGTCATCACTCCTTAAGTGGGCGAACAAATCAGTCTTGTAGAGCTTAAGTATCGGGAAACCAGCCAAGAGCAGTATCAAGCATATCAGTGGGGGCACAACTCCGACTAACCCATACATAGGCATTTGATGCATTAATAAGAAGAACCACGAGACCAGCATAACTGGCGGGCTGACCAACACGAAGACATAAATAAACACCCTGGCATACAAATGCCACATTCTGGCGCCGGAAAGCAGATGGATTGCGTATTCGGACAAGTGACTATCTATGAGTTGGAGCATGTTTACCACTATGCCGACTAGGGTATAGACCATGGTGATGCCGAAAAAGACAAGAAAGAAGAGCGCGCCATAGAAATTACCGTCGTGAACTTGACGGGAATGGGCATTGAGATCTATGGGGTTTAAGGCCACCCCAGCGTCGTTCAAAATACGCGATACAAATTGAGCCAGCTCTGCTCCTGTCGGGTCTACAAGACACATGTTAACCATGATCTCGTCAAAGTGCTGCCAAGAGTTAAAGAAATAACCGAGCACTGACTTGGCATCAACAAGAATGACCAGCGAGTCATCTAGATTTGTTGGAGTTCCCCGCAATATGTAACTAGCACCGCGAGGCAATCTACTTCTAACCGCGATGTTTTCTGTGTTACGCTCACCAAATTCTACGACGCCCCCTACTTGCACCACGTCTACATCGTGCCCGACAAACGCAATGGGCTTAGGGATGGCACTCAGATCCCCGGCTAGTCGGAAGGTCTCCGCAAATGCCCCCAAACCAACCACTACGTTTAAGCTGGGATAGTCCTGTAGCTTAACAGAAGTCACCACTGAGTAAGCCCTTTGCGACTCATCGAGTGTGGTCACCATCAGTTCTGTCGGAGTTAAACGCCGTTGAGGTAGCGTCGCGATGTTCGGAGAGAAAAAGACTAAGCGGGAATCCGCTAACCCGCGAGCAACCGTGGTGTGCTGAACAGAAGTCCTAACCTGATCAAGGGATACGAATCCAAAAAACAACGCCACAACTAGCTGGATGGCGAAAAAACCGAAGATCACGGGTTTTCGCCAAATATCTCTAAACGCAAAAACTAACTGAGTTATCATAGCTTCCCGACCTCTGTAGCCCAGATTTTTTGGTAAGAGAATGCGCCGACCAGAAGCATGGTACTCATGGCTAGGCTAAGCGCAAATGCCGTTGGCACCACCCACGCAGGCAACGATACGAGGCTGAGACCGTCACTCAGGCGAAACATCACGGCATAGGTGACAATACCAAGTAAAGTTCCCATGCCCATAGGAAGCCATGCCATCGCTACCAATTTATTTCTAAGTGCCTTTTTAGTTGCGCCAAAGTGCATATGCACAGAGAACATCTTCCCAAATCGAGTGAACATAACGAAGTACACTAAAAAACAGTTAAACCACAGAAAAACAAGCCCTGCCGCAGTCATCGTGTATTGGGGGCTCAGCAGCCCACGCAACGCCGACGCTACAGAGTGTGTTGCAGGGATGACTTGAGCGGTGTAGCCGTGACGGCTCAATAGGTCCACTATTCCCGAAACGACGTGCAAGTCACTGCTCAGATAATACGTAGCCTGCAAACTGGTAGTGTTCAGAAAGCTGACTACGTAAAACTGCTCTCGTGTATATAGGGGGTGATTTTGGTCATATACGCCCCGTACTGTGGCTTTAGCACCGCCAACGATGACGGACCCATCAGCAATCATGCGATAGAGGGGGGTGCCATATTTAACCAACACTGATGGAAGCTCTGAGCCAAAGTCTGCCCTGTCAAAGTACCCTCCCTGGCGGAGTGGCCGAGCGGCAAAAAAACCATTGGGGTCATGCACTGCCAGCCCGAAATCCTCTCCAACCCAAACGAGGATTGCGTCGGTAGCCCCAAGCAAGCGCACAAGCTCCCTGCGGATACCTGCCCCCTCGCTAGCCTGTAGAGGGGGACCGGACCTGCGCACCCTGACCGCGAAAGTTTCATTTGGCAGCCCAAATGGTACAGTGGTGGCTTGCTGGAAAAGGGCAAACTGAATGGCGGTGAAGCTCACGAACACCGTAATGGCACATGATAAAAACACGTTCGGGAGCGCAATTAACCAAGCATGTCTAGGCCTCATAGATCCACCTCAACGGATCTATTCATCACTCCCCTAGCTCCTCTGCGGGGTCTCTATGACTACATTGATCCACATACCTGAACCAAAGGGAACCCAGTCAAACCCGTAATTAAACGTCACCCTTGGAGCTAGGGGATTAAGGGTGTCCCAGTATCTCATCTGCGCACTGTAGATGGCGCCGTCTTGCGAGTTCTGGCCGGAGCTAGTAAACG
>QLUC01000149.1 GCA_018725275.1 Bacillota bacterium
GCCGTCGTAGCGGCGGTGTACTACACCGTCGTCCTCGATAGAGGATAGAGTGATGAGAATGGAAAAAAGTAGACCTCATTATTGCAGTGGAATCAAAAGTCTAACGGTAAAAAATAGAGCCTTCCCTCTGGGCGGTACAATCTTAAAGGGAGGATGAAAAATGTCGACTATCGTATGGCTACTAAAAGGACTAATGACCTTTATCCGCAATCTATGTCGCGGGCGGCGCCGAGCGCCGGAGTATGTGCACTTAATTATTTCGGGTTCCCTGCCTGATCTATCTGAGCCAAGGCGCAATTTTTGGCAGAAGTACCTTTCGCAGAAGCCCTTGAGCCTAGAGGAATTGTCCGAGCGCTTTGAGCGCATCGCCCGCCACCGGCAAATCCGCGGCGTGGTGCTGCACCTCGGCGACTTCGACTTGCCGCAGGCCAAGGTGCAGGCCCTGCAAGGAGAGATCGCGGCCTTGCGTCAGCGCGGCAAGCGAGTCGTTACTTGGGCCACCAACTACAAGCGATGCGCCTACCAAGTGGCTCTGCTGGCCGACCAAGTGTTGCTCCAGGAAGGGGGGAGCATCGGGGTGCTCGGTCTTGCCACCTCCCAAACCTATTGGAAAGACAGCTTGGCGCGGGTGGGTCTAGGCCTAGACGCCGTAGCAATCAGCCCCTACAAATCGGCGGCCGATCGCCTGACGCAGGAAAAAATGTCCGATGAAGTGCGCGCCATGAACGATTGGCTCCTCGATTCCCACTATGCCGAGCTAACAAAAGACCTGTGCCAGGGCAGAGGGGTTGCTAAAGCCAAAGCGGAAGAAATTATTGACCATGCTCCTTATACCTCGGCCCGGGCTATGACTCTCGGGCTTATTGACGGCATTGTCAGCGAAGAAGACTTGCCCGAGCACCTAGGCCAAAATGGTCGTCTCGCCACGTTGTCCCCTTGGTCGCGGGCAGAGAAGGTCTTGCCGCTTTTACCCCTGCCAAATTCGAGCGGGTATTTCGGCGTGATTAGAGTCACCGGCAACATAGTTGACGGCATATCGGACCGACCACCCTTCAAGCTGCCCATCCCTATCCCCTACCTTTTTGCGGAGCGGTCGGGAGATACAACGGTGGTGGCGCAGGCCAGAGCTGCCCTCTTGAACAATAAAGTAAAGGGGTTGCTGTTGTACGTGGATTCCGGAGGCGGCTCGGCTGCCGCCTCCGAAGCCATGTATGCAGCCTTGGCCAAGGTGGCGACCAAGAAGCCGGTCGTGGCCATGATGGGCGCGAAGGCCGCCTCGGGTGGTTACTATGTCACCGCCGCCGCCCACCATGTGGTGGCCAGGCCGGGCAGCATTACCGGGTCTATTGGCGTCCTAGCCGGCAAGTTGCTCGACGAAGGATTAGTCAAGAACCTGCTGGCCAATCGTTTTACCCAGAGTCGTGGCGAGAGCGCGGAACTGGAATTGCCTTCTCGCCCCTACACGGCCGGCGAGCGGCAGGTAAAATGGGAGCAAATTTCTGCGCTATATGAGCTCTTTTTGCGCCGGGTGGCCAAAGCGCGCCGGACCACGCCCGAGGCCATAGAGCAAAAAGCGGGCGGCAGAGTCTGGACGGGGCGCCAAGCTCTAGAACACGGCTTGCTAGACTCCCTCGGAGGCCGCAAAGAAGCTGTCGCGAAACTACAAGAGTTGACGGGGTTGTCCGGGCACGTAGCCCTTAGAGATATCCCCCTCGGGCGGGCCGAAGCGCCGCCGCTGGCCCCTTCCGCGGCTTTGGTTTATGGTTTAGAGAGTGTCAGGTTATTTAACGAAGCCCATGCCCAGTACATTTGCCTGTACGACGAACAGCATTAGGGAGATAGAGAGGGGCCTTTTATTGTATTACTTAGTCTATGCCGACCAACATGGCCGAGCCTATGAGGACACGGGTTACCGTGCGGTCTTTCGCACCGGTGACCGCCTGCTCTTGCCGGACGATGCCGAGATGATGCCCATGCCCAGCGGGGCGAGTCTCGTCGTTTTGCCTAAGCGCTCTCCTATTGCCATAGATAAAAACGGGCAGATGCAGAGCTACCGCAGGCAGGGCGCCCAGGCCATGGCCGCACTATTGCCGCAGGGGTATCTGCGCACCTTGCTGCCCGGCTACAGCCGCCGGACCGAGCGCTTACCACTCTTTGGCTACACGGGCGTGGCTTGGCGGGAGGGTCGCTTCTATGTGGCGGCACGCGCTGTGGCCAGCCCCGAGGATTTGGCGCGCTGGGACCCAGCGCATTTTAATACGCCCGAACTAGAGGGGCTTATCGCCAAGCGCCGGCAGGAGTTAGGGCCCAACCGCATTATTGACCAATTGGCGCACTGTTCCATGGTCTACGGTTGCTTCACCGCGCAAAATATTTTTTATCGTCAGCGTGAAGGGGCCTTGCCCATTTCGCCCTCCTGCAATGCCAGTTGTGTGGGCTGCATTTCCTTACAGCCCTCCGAGTGTTGCCCCGCCCCGCAAAACCGCCTTACCTTTATCCCCAGCTTGGACGAGGCGGCAGAACTCGCCGCTCTGCACCTCTCCCAGGGCGGTGAGACCATCAGTTTTGGGCAGGGTTGCGAGGGCGAGCCCCTGCTCCAAGCGGAGTTGGCGGCAGGGATTATTCGCCGCGTGCGCGGCGTGACGCCTAAGGGTCGCCTTAACGCTAACACCAATGCCGGTTTCTTGCGTGGTGTGCAACAGGTGGTCGAGGCGGGCATAGATTCCCTGCGCATCAGCCTCAACTCGGCGCGTAGTGCCTGTTATACCCCCTACTATCGCCCCGGTGGGTACGGGCTCGCAGATGTGGTTGAGTCCATCCGGTATGCGCGCCGGCACCGCGTCTATGTCTCACTCAACCTACTCGCCATGCCCGGCATTACCGATAGACAAGAAGAAGTCACGGCGATGAGGGAGCTCATCGCCGCGACAGGGGTTAACCAAGTACAGTTTCGTAACCTCAACCTCGACCCCGACCTCTACCTGGAGGTGCTGCCGCCGGCTGAGGGGGAACTACTGGGGATGTTGCAACTGGTAGACGCGGTGGCGAGCACCGGGGTAAGTCTGCGTTAGAAGGTTCAACAATGCCATGCTGAAACTGACGATGATGGTGATGGAGCTTGCCGTTCCTCCATACCTACACAAAGCTAACTACAGGTAGCTTGCTGCTGGATTCCT
>QLUC01000015.1 GCA_018725275.1 Bacillota bacterium
CGACAACAATGGCCTGCAGATTGATGGCCTGACGGCCGACGTCAAGTCTTTGCAACCCTTAGCCGAGAAGTGGCAAGCCTTTGGTTGGCAGACGGTCACGGTAGATGGTCATTCGTACCACGACCTTTACCGAGGTTTTCGCACCGTGAGGGACGAACGCCCTTTAGTAATCATCGCCCGTACCGTCAAGGGCAAGGGCGTCCCTTACATGGAGCATGTGGCCGACTGGCATGGCAAAGCTCCTTCCAAAGAGCAATGTAAAGAATATCTAGAGAATAGCGGAGGTGCAGACCATGGCAAGTAAGCTCGAGGCCACCCGGGATGCCTATGGGCGGGCACTGCTATATTTGGGAGAAAACAATCCCGAGGTCGTGGTCCTCGATGCCGACTTATCGAAATCGACCAAGACGGCCGCTTTTGCCGCCAAGTTTCCGGCCCGTTTCTTCAATATCGGCATCAGCGAGGCCGACCTCATCGGCACCGCCTGTGGTCTGGCCCTAGCAGGGCTGAAGCCCTTTGCCAGTACCTTCGCCATTTTTGCGACCGGCCGTGCCTACGACCAAGTGAGGAATAGCGTGGCCTACCCACACTTGCCGGTAGTCATCGCCGCCACCCATGCCGGACTCACTGTCGGTCCTGATGGCGGATCGCACCAGTCCCTGGAGGACATTGCCTTGATGCGCGTGCTGCCGCATATGCAGGTGTGGGTGCCCGCCGATGGCGAGGAGGCCTACCAGATGATAATCGCGGCCGCCAAGGAAGAAGGACCGGTCTACGTACGCCTAGGCCGGCAGCCGGTACCTGCCGTTTCGCCTCTGGGGTACAACTTTGTGCCCGGGCGGGCCATGCGCTTTGGCGAGGCTGGCGAAGTCGCCCTTATCGCCTGCGGCGTGATGGTGAGCGAGGCCATGAAGACGGCAGAGTCACTGCGAGAGCAGGGTGTTTCTGCTTCGGTCATCAACATGAGCAGCATTAAACCTCTCGACACCGCCATGCTCGATCAAGTGGCCGTAGAGTGCAAGCTGCTGGTTACAATTGAAGAACATCAGAAAGCAGGGGGCTTGGGCAGTGCCTGTCTCGAGCATTTAGCTCTGCACTCCGCCCGCCCACCGGTGCTTCTCATCGGCGTCGACGACCGCTTCGGCCAATCGGGCGAGCCGCAGGAACTGTTAGCGCACTATGGCTTGACAGCGGAATGTCTGACCGCAAAAATCTTGTCGGCAATGAAAGGAAAGCGAGGTTTCTTGTTATAATATTAACTTGGCATGTTATAATTAGCAGGTGTTGCGGTGCTTCATCTAAGATATATTTTGGAAGGATGGAAGTAATTTGAGTAAGATTCCCTACCGTATCTACGTGGCCATCGCCTGTTTCCTCATGACCCTGTGCCTAGGGGCACTCTATGCCTGGCCGATCTTTATCCCCCACCTTGAGGCTGAATTCGGCTGGAGTCGCGCGACTGTAACCCTGCCCTTTACCGTGGCCTCCGTCGTACTGGCACTGGGCATGGTTCCGGCAGGAAGACTGCAGGATCTAAAGGGGCCAAGGATCTTGGTAACCATGAGTGCCGTGCTGGTCCTGTTTGGGTACGTCCTCAGTTCCTTTTCACAGAGCATCCTGCTGTTCGTCATTTCCTATGGCTTTATTCTAGGGGGAGCCATTGCCACCGGATACATGGCCTCGGTCGGCGGTGGTTTGAAGTGGTTCCCGGACATGAAGGGCACGGCCACAGGGATTCTAGTTGGTGGTTTTGGTCTGGGCGCTGCAGTGTTCGGCCCCTTAGCGCAGCAAATGATCGAATTGGTGGGGTGGCGACAGAGCTTCATCGTTATGGGGGTTGTGTTTTCTGTAGTGATTGGCTTGATTTCTTTGGTCGTCAAGAACCCGCCAGCAGGGTGGCAGCCGCCGGGCTGGAATCCAAGTAAGGGAAAAGGCCTAGGGAGAGTTTCTCCCGAGTACACCGGCCTAGATTTTACACCGCAAGCCATGGCCAAAACCCCTCAATTTACCCTCATGTGGGTGCAATACTTGCTAGTTCTGTCGGCTGGTTTTGCTATCCTCATACATCTTAAACCTTTGGCGGAGGAGTTCGCCGGCTTTGCACCATTGGCAGCTGCCGGTTTGGTCTCGTTATTTTCCGCATCTAACTTTGCCGGTCGTTTTTTCTTAAGCCCGCTTTCTGATGTCATCGGTAGAATCAAATCTTTCAACATAATCGCGGTGCTCATGATGATTGCTACCGCGTCTGCGGCAGTCGCGGTTACCTCTGACATTCCCATCATGCTGTATTTTACTGCTATGGCCGGCGGCGTAGCCTTTGGTGGCTATCTCGCTTTGTCGCCGGCCTTTACGGCCGATATGTGGGGGTCGAAAAATTTCGGCGTTAACTATGGCGTTATGTTTACGGCCTGGGGTGCGGCCTCATTTGCCGGTCCCTACTTCACCGGCTTGGCCTATGATGTGCTCAATTCCTATGTCTTGGCCTACGCGGTATTTGCCTTGCTTTGTATCCCGGGGATTGCGATCACGATGTGGTGGGTTAAACCGGCAGCCTTGATCGCCTTTGCCAAAAAGCACCGCCTCGCTTCATAGTTAGGGTTTTAGCTGGTAGAATGATGCAAGAGGTGGTCCTTATGGGTAGCGCCGGGAATGATTCAGCAGCTGGGATGGAGTGGCGCCTCTTGCAGAACCCGCTGGCGCTACACATTGCGGCAGGGTCAATGACCTTCTGGGCAGGTACAATCAATGGCCTAGCTACCGTGGCCTTGGTTTTCGGGAGGGTTTCCCATATGTCCGGGCGGATCATCGACCAAGCGCCCACTCTGTTTTACAATCCGCCGCGGTCCCTGTTCGTCAGTACCTTGTTGCTTGGTTTTTTTATTGGGACCATGATGGGTGCCGTAGCCTTGCCCCGTTTGAAATTGACTGGGGCGCTAACTGTCGCGATGCTGCCCATAATTGTCGCCGTCATCTTGGTCAGCATGGGCGTCTACGGTACCAGCGCCGATAGCTATGCACCGGCGCGCTTCATGTTAGCCTTCTTGCTGCCGCTGGGCATGGGCATGCAGAACAGCATTACTTCCCAGACGTGCATCGGTCGTACCACCCACATGACGGGCGACATGACCGACCTAGGCATTTCTGTCGCCAAGGGCAATTGGGAGCGGGTTCGCTACCTGGGGTTGAAGTATGTGGCCTTCTGCTGCGGTGGGCTTGCAGGCTATCTCGGGTCGCGGATGTCGCCGGTATTGACCCTGCTCCTTGGCGTCGCCGGCATCATCATCACGGCCTACTGCTTGCAACACTGGGATAGGTGTGCACAGCGCTGCACACCTACTCCCTTCTAGACTTGCAGAAAAAAGACCTCGGGCTGCGGTGTGCAGTCCGAGGTCTTTTCACTTTACCCTCAGGTAATCCTCATCTAATCACGATTCAATTCCATGAGCATAGGTAAAATGACGGGGCGACGGCGTGTTTTTTCGTACATCAGCTCAATTAAGGGCTCGCGCACGGAGTTGCGCAAGGTGCTCCACTCGGTAGAGCTTTGCAGTGCCTTTAAGAGGGAGGCGGCAATTCTCGCCTCAGCTTCGCTGAGCAGGCCCTCTGACTCTTTTACGTAGACAAAGCCACGCGAGATAATGGTGGGACCGGCCAGAATCTTGCGCTGTTGGCGATCGATGGTCACCGAGGCCACCAACACGCCGTCTGCGGCCAGTTGCTGGCGGTCCCTAAGCACCACATTGCCCACATCGCCGACACCTATGCCGTCTACGAGCACCGAGCCTGCGGGGACCTTGCCCGCCGGGCGGGCCGAATCGCGAGTGAATTCTACGATATCGCCGTTTTCCACTGCCAGAACGACACTGCTCTCATAGCCCATCAGTTGAGCAAGATTGCTAAAGGCGGCCTGGTGGCGGTACTCACCATGGATGGGCACCATGAACTTCGGTCGCAGCATATTGATCATCAGCTTTAGTTCTTCGCGGCTGGCATGCCCGCTGACATGCACATCAAGGATGCCCTGGTAGATAACCTGGGCGCCGGCCTTCGCGAGGCCGTCTATGACGCGGCTGACCAGCTTCTCATTGCCGGGCACCGGCGTGGAGGCGAGAATTACGGTGTCGCCCGGCAAAATGTTAATGCGGGGGTGCGAGCCGCTGGCCATGCGGGTTAGGCCTGACAGGGGTTCGCCCTGGCTGCCGGTGGAGATGATGACCACTTTGTCCGCGGGCAATTTGCTGAGATCTTCAATTTCTACCAAGATGCCCTTCGGGAAGACCAGGTATCCCAAGTCCACAGCCGTAGTGACATTGTTGACCATGCTGCGCCCCACCACGGCGACCTTGCGGCCGAAGCGGTCGGCGGTGTCGAAAACTTGCTGAATGCGGTGGATATTGCTCGCGAAAGTGGCGACAATGGCGCGACCTTTGATCTTGGCGAATATGTCGTCGAGCACCTTGCCGACATCGCGCTCCGATTTCGTGTAACCGGGGCGTTGGGCATTAGTAGAATCGGCCATAAGGGCGAGCACCCCCTCTTGACCTAAGGTCGTCAAAGCAAAGTAGTCGGTGACTTTGCCGTCCACCGGAGTTTGATCAAGTTTGAAATCGCCACTGTGGAAAATGGTGCCCACCGGGGTCTTAATAGCCAGCCCCAGCGAATCTGGGATGCTATGGTTCACGTGGATGCACTGGACCTTGAACCGGCCGATGGGGACCACATCACCGGCGCGTACTTCCTTGAGGTTAGCGCTGACATTGTGTTCGTCGAGCTTGACCTTCAGTAACCCGAGGGTCAGCTTGGTGCCATAGACCGGGACGGGCAGTTGCTTTAGCACAAAGGGGAGGGCGCCCACATGGTCCTCGTGGCCATGGGTCAGAAAAATAGCCTGGACTTTCTTTTGGTTTTCGAGGAGGTAAGAAATATTGGGGATGACATAGTCGATGCCGAACATCTCTTCTTCCGGAAACTTAAGACCGGCATCGACCACCAAGATCTCGTCGCCGTACTGATAAGCATACATATTCTTGCCTATCTCACCCATACCCCCGAGTGGAATAAATTGCAGATTATCACGCATTAATCATCAACCTTTCTTGCTAATTACAAATAACTTACAGAACAGAAAAACAGGAAAAAGTGAAATTCATGTCGAAAGAAGAGAGAGTGGCATACCGACACCGGTGAAGAGAGGATCGAGGCAATGCTAGAACTGTCTAACGTCACTAAGGCCTACCCCAACGGGTCGGTGGCTTTAAACCAGGTCAACATGTCGGTAGAGCGCGGTGAGTTCGTGTTCGTCGTGGGCGCGAGCGGTGCCGGCAAGACAACTTTGACCAAGTTGCTCCTGCGGGAGGAGAAGCCGACCTCAGGGAAAATCACCATTAATGGCAAGAACATCGCCAAACTGCGTCCGCATGAAGTGCCGTATTTGCGGCGCAGCATGGGCGTGGTTTTTCAAGATTTTCGCCTCATGCCCACTTGGACTGTGGAAGAAAACGTGGCCTTTGCCATGGTGGTCGTCGAAACCGCACCTCGCCTCATTCGGCGTCGGGTCGCCGAGGTCTTAGAGCTTGTTGGCTTAACCAACAAACATGCTCAACTGCCCAGTCAACTCTCCGGCGGGGAACAGCAACGCGTGGCCCTCGCGAGGGCCATTGTCAACAAGCCTATGCTCCTTCTGGCAGATGAACCAACGGGAAACCTAGATCCTGAGACGTCCTGGGGAATCGTCAAGCTGCTCTTGGACATTAACTCCACAGGAACAACTATGCTAATGGTAACTCATGCGAAGCAAATTGTCGACACTTTACGTAAACGAGTTGTAGAACTTGAGTCCGGCTGTCTCACCAGGGACGAGAGATGTGGGATCTACCATGGTTAAGCCGCGTACCTTTGGCTACTTCTTTGAGTCCGCCGGCAAAAGTCTCTTGCGCAATAGCTGGATGACCCTAGCCTCCATCAGTACCGTGGCGGTCTCTTTGCTGGTTCTCGGGATTTTTTTGGTGGTTGCGGCCAACATTAACGCCGTTGCCGCCAATGTCGAGGGTCAATTGCAGGTGACAGCGCACTTGGCTACGCTCAGTGCCGCCGAACGCGGTCGTCTGGAGGCCGAGATTAAGGCCATACCCGGAGTGACCGACGTGCGCTTTGTTCCGCAGAGCGAAGCATGGCAGCGCCTTCTGGAATGGTATGGAGACAATCAAGACTTTTTGGCGGGCTGGGAAGAAGAAAACCCTTTGCGGGATTCATTTGAGATACGTGCCGATGTTTCGCACCGTGTGCCGGAAGTAGCGGCCGCCGTTACTGTTCTCGCCGGGGTAGAAGAGGTGCTCTGGGGCAGGGAAATCGTGGAGCAACTCTTGGCGATTACCCGCATGATGCGCCTTGTGGGCATTGGCCTGATGGTCGCCTTGGCCTTAGCCGCTCTTTTTATCATTGCCAACACCATCCGCATGGCTATTTTTGCGCGGCGGCGGGAGATCGGCATCATGCGCTACATTGGTGCGACCAACTGGTTTATTCGGTGGCCCTTTGTCATTGAGGGCTTGGTACTGGGGCTGCTCGGCGGGATGATGGCGGCATCAGTCTTAGCATGGGGCTACTACCTGGCGGTACGGGCGCTCGTGCAGGCCATACCTTTTTGGCCTTGGGTGCAGCCATGGCCGTTTTTGCAGCAGTTGGCTCTATTATTGCTGAGCATAGGAGTGGTGATCGGCATACTCGGCAGTGGGCTTAGCCTGCGCCGCTATCTCGATGCATAGGAGGGGTATGATGCGTTGGCGTTTAACCATAGTTGTTACGTTGTTAATAGTCCTCTTGCTGCCTAGCGTGGCCGGGGCCAATGTAATCGAGGCTCGGCGCCGCGAACTAGCGCGCATCAGGGCACAGATGCAACAAGCAGAGCAGCGCGCAGCGCGTGCGGACCGGCAGGCGAGAAGTGTGCTCGGCGAGCTGCAGGTGATTGAGCGGGACATCGACCGCACCACCACAGAACTTAGGAGCCTAGAAAACCGCGTGCGCGTGGCCGAAGGCGAAATACGCAAACTAAATGGCGAACTCGTCAATGCCAATGGGCGACTAAATCAGAGGAATGAGCAGCTCGGGGTGCGCCTTCGGGCGCTTTATGAGCGGGGCGCGATTAGCTATCTCGAGGTGCTACTCAATGCCCGTAACTTCGCTGACTTTGTCAATCGTTTCTTCCTCCTGCGCACCGTCATCAACCAAGACATATTCATTTATCACGCCGTCCAAGAAGAAAAAGCTCAGGTGGAGGACAAAAAAGCGGCTGTCGAACTGCGGCAACAGGAGCTTACCACCCTGCGGGAGCAAACGCGAGTGAGGCAGGCTAACTTGGTTAACCGTGCGGCGAGCCGAACTACCATCCTTAATCGGCTCAACCAAGATAAGGAGCAGGCGGTGCGGGCGCATGCGGAGCTGGATCGTCTAGCCAAGGAAATAGACGAGATTATCCGCCAATTGCAGGCCCGTAATCGCGGCACCGGCACCGGCACCTTCATCTGGCCGACGCCTGGGTTTACCCGCATTACTTCACCCTTTGGTTGGCGCAACCACCCGATTTTTAGAACTAGGGAGTTTCACAGCGGCATAGATATAGGTGCAAGGCAGGGCAGCAACATCGTGGCCACCGATGGCGGCGAAGTTATTTGGGCTGATTGGCTGGGCGGTTATGGGAAGACTATTATTATCAGCCACGGGGAATTCACGACTTTGTATGCCCATGCCAGTACCCTATTGGTCGCCGATGGGGATAAAGTGGCGCAGGGACAGGTAATAGCCCGCATCGGTAGCACCGGCAACAGCACCGGACCACATTTGCACTTCGAGGTGCGTAACCGCGGCGGCACTCGTCTGAACCCAGTCGAGCATGTGCGGCCATAAAGGAGGCTAGGTAGTTGCCCCCACTCTCTACTTTTTTTATCGCGTATATCCGCTCCTTGCCGCAGTACCTACTGTCGCCCATGTTCTATGTGGTAGTTGTGCTCATTGCCCTGCAGTACCGGCGGGCGGCGGCGTTAGAGCGCCGTATTTATGGGCGTACCAAGCAAAACGTGTTGTGGCAGGTGCTCTCGTCGCTCGTTTTTGGCGTACTTGGCGGGGTCCTCGGGAGCATTTTGCTGCTTAGTATCGGTGTGACCCTCAGCGGCAACTGGCTTATCTATATTTGGGTGGTAGCGATCTTATTGGCTTTTATCTCGGCGAGGCTGATGTGTTTTGCCTATGCCGGGGGGCTGGTGGCGCTCTGTACCTTGGTTTTCGGGTGGCCCGCGATTGATATTCCCTCCCTGCTCGCCTTGGTGGCCTTGCTTCATGCGGTGGAAAGCATCCTCATGTACTTATCCGGACACATGGGCGCCATGCTCGTCAACGTCAAGAACTGGCGAGGAGAAATCGTCGCCGGGTACAGCCTGCAAAAGTTTTGGCCGGTGCCACTCTTGGCGCTACTCGCGCTGCCGATGCCTATGCCCCCAGGTGTCGCGACCATCCCCATGCCCGAGTGGTGGCCCCTTATCTTGCCTCAAGGGCTGGGCGCATCCTTTAGTTTTTGGATGATCCCCATAGTGGCTGGTCTTGGCTATGGGGAGCTGGCGATAACCACCACGCCGCGGCAAAAGGCCAAACAATCGGCCTTCAAGTTAGCGGCTTACAGTGCGGTGCTCTTTGCCTTGGCCTACTTGGCGACTCGCTCGGCAGTCTTTCTCTATGTCGCCGCCTTGTTTGCGCCCCTTGGTCATGAACTCTTGGTGTGGACGGCTAACCGGCAAGAAATGAACGGTGTGCCCTTGGCCCGTGTCCCCGCCGAAACTGACCTCTATCTTGAGACCAAATTTTCGAGCCCGCTGGACTACCTAGTGCGGCTCTGGCGCAGGTGATGTCTTTGTTCAATTTGGTGAGTGAATTTCGTCCCACGGGGGACCAACCCGAGGCCATCGCCAAACTAGGCCGTGGCCTCGCGGACGGTGCCCGCGAACAGGTGCTCCTCGGCGTGACCGGCTCGGGCAAGACCTACACCATTGCCAATGTGGTCGCCGCCATCAACCGACCCACCTTGGTCCTGGCCCACAACAAAACCCTGGCCGCCCAGCTCTGCGGAGAGTTTCGCCAGTTTTTCCCCCATAATGCGGTAGAGTACTTTGTCAGTTACTACGATTACTACCAGCCTGAAGCCTACATACCGCGCACCGATACCTACATCGAGAAGGATGCCCAAATAAATGAAGAAATAGACAAATTACGTCACTCGGCCACTTCAGCCTTGCTCGAGCGGCGCGATGTCATTATTGTGGCCAGCGTCAGCTGCATCTATGGTCTGGGTAGCCCGACCGAGTATGCGGAAAACGCCGTCTCACTGCGCGTTGGTATGCACCGGGAGCGCAATGAATTATTGCGGCGCCTCGTCGCCATGCAGTACGTGCGCAATGACATCGCTTTTGAACGTGGGACCTTCAGGGTGCGTGGCGACAGTGTCGAAATTATCCCTGCCGCACAAATGGAGAGAGCACTGCGCGTAGAGTTTTTCGGCAGCGAGATTGAGCGCATCACCGAAATAGACACCTTGACCGGCGAGATACTCGGACGGCGCAACCATGTGGCCATCTTTCCCGCTTCGCACTTTGTCACCAGCAGTGACAAGCTACAGTTGGCCATTGTGCGCATTGAAAGCGAGCTGCAGTCCAGGCTCAGCGAACTGAGGGCTCAGGATAAAATCCTCGAGGCCCAGCGCCTTGAGCAGCGCTGCCGATATGACCTCGAGATGATGCGGGAAGTGGGTTTTTGCTCAGGCATAGAGAATTATTCGCGCCACTTAGAGGGTCGGGATGCCGGCACGCCGCCCCACACCCTCCTCGATTACTTCCCCCAGGACTTCTTGCTGGTGGTCGATGAGTCCCATGTCACCCTTCCCCAGGTCCGCGGCATGTATGCCGGCGACCGTTCGCGGAAGACGGTCTTGGTCGAGCATGGTTTTCGCCTGCCCTCGGCCATGGATAATCGGCCCCTGACCTTTGCGGAGTTCAATGACCGTTTCCCCCAAGTGATCTATGTATCCGCCACTCCGGCGGCCTATGAACTCGCGCGGAGCGCGCAAGTGGTCGAGCAAATAATCCGTCCGACCGGATTGACCGACCCAGAAATATCTGTCCGGCCAACGCGCGGGCAAGTTGATGACTTGTACGGCGAGATTCGCCGCCGTACAGAGGCAGACGAGAGGGTCTTGGTCACCACCCTCACCAAGCGGATGGCGGAGGACCTCACTGACTACTACAAGGAGATGGGCGTTAAAGTGCGCTACCTGCACTCCGACATCGAGACCCTCGAACGCATGAGCATTTTGCGCTCGCTCCGCCTCGGTGAGTTTGATGTTCTGGTCGGTATCAATTTGCTGCGAGAGGGGCTCGACCTGCCGGAGGTCTCCCTAGTCGCCATTCTCGATGCGGATAAAGAAGGCTTCTTGCGTTCCGGCCCCTCGCTCATCCAGACCATCGGCCGTGCGGCGCGGAATGTCCATGGCAGTGTCATCATGTATGCCGATAGAATGACCGATTCTATGCGGTTGGCCATCGGGGAAACGGATCGTCGGCGCGAACGGCAAAGGGAGTACAACCGCGAGCACCACATTGTACCCACCACCGTCAGCAAGAAAGTCCATGATATAATCGAAGCCACCTTGGCCATCGACAGCCAAGAGGAGGCCGGTGCGGCCGGCTCGCGTTTTACGACCATGACCGCGAGCGAAAAAGCCAAGGTGCTGAAACAGGTGGAGGCTGATATGAAAACCGCGGCTAAGGCGCTGCAGTTTGAGCGCGCCGCCACCCTGCGCGACTTACTTATTGAACTGAAGGCAAAATTGTAAGGCGTTGATAACCCTTGCAAAGCCGCGATAACAGGGGGAAAACGGCTCCCTGTGTGCGCCTTAGTGCCAAGGTGATGTGCCACGGTCATTGGCAGGCACGGGCGGGTTCGGGTTGTCCTTTACGCGAAAGGGCCTTGGTGATAGACTATCCATTGAGTGCGGTTCGCACGAAAAGGAGTCAATGACTAATGTGTAATTGTCGCGAAATCTTGCTTACGCCCGGCTCAGAAAAGGAGCTGAGGTTCGTCCGTGCCGACAGACCTCGCCTGGTGCTCGGGAATGGCAAACCACTTATTTTTCAAATAGTCTGCGTCACCGAAGGCAGCGGCGGCCGCGAGGTAGTCCTCGGCTGTGAGTGTTGCGGCTCGCGCCATGTAGCGAAGATAAATGGTCGGTACTCGGTTGAACTTCTCAAGTAAGGAGTTGTCCAAGAAAGGACAACTCTTCTTCCTTTTACGAATATATGTTCGCTTTTTTTAGCGCGTATGATATAATCTTTCTAGCAAAATACGTCGAGGAGTTGGCTCGGTGCAAAAATATATCTCTGTCCGGGGGGCCCGACAGCACAATCTCAAGAATATCAATGTCGACATCCCGCGCGATCAACTGGTCGTTATCACCGGACTCAGCGGTTCGGGCAAGTCCTCCCTCGCTTTCGATACCATCTATGCCGAGGGGCAGCGCCGCTATGTCGAGTCTCTCTCCGCCTACGCTCGCCAATTTCTTGGGCAGATGGATAAACCCGATGTGGACAGCATTGAGGGGCTGTCGCCAGCTATTTCCATAGATCAGAAGACCACCAGTCGCAACCCTCGGTCCACAGTCGGCACCGTGACCGAGGTTTACGATTATTTGCGCTTGCTCTTTGCGCGGGTGGGTCGGCCTTTCTGCCCGCACTGTCACATCCCCATCGCCCAGCAGACGGTGGACCAAGTAGTCGACCAGGTGAGCAAGTGGCCGGAGGGCACTAGGCTCATGGTCTTGGCACCCGTGGTTCGCGGCAAGAAAGGTGAACATGCCAAAGTAATCGAAGACTTGCGCCGGGGGGGTTATGTGCGCGCGCGCATTGATGGCGAAGTGCGCGAGCTCGGAGAGCCGATTGAGCTTGAGAAAACCCGCAGTCATACCATCGAAGTGGTGGTGGACCGCATCGTCCGGAGGGGGGACATCGCCTCGCGCTTGGCAGATTCCATTGAGACCGCGACCAACCTTTCTTCCGGCCTCGTTATCATCCACAATTTGGCGGGCGAGGAGGTGCTGTTTAGTCTAAGCATGGGCTGCACCGAATGCGGCTTTAGTTTTGGGGAAATAGCACCGCGCCTTTTCTCTTTCAACTCCCCCTTTGGTGCCTGCCCTGATTGCGGGGGATTGGGCTCGAACATGGAAGTGGACCCGAGCCTGGTCGTGCCGGACCTGCGCAAATCGCTACTAGACGGGGCGATTTCGCCCTGGTCGGCCAGCAGCAGCTCCTACTACCCCCGCCTCTATGCGGCTCTGGAAGAGAATTTTGGCATCAAGGCGGATGCCCCCCTCATCGACCTGACCAAGGAACAACAGCAGCTCTTGCTTTACGGCAATGATAAGCAGAAGATCACCCTCGATTATGAGCAGGATGGCCATAGCCGCCGCTACAGTACCTACTTCAAAGGTGTGGTGGCCATGGTGGATCGCAATTATCGCGAGACGACCTCAGAGTATATCCGGGAGGAACTCGAAAACTATATGAGCTCGCGCGCCTGCCCCACCTGCGGGGGTTTAAGGCTCAAACCCGAGGCCTTGGCCGTCAGGGTGGGGGGAATGAATATTGCCGAAGTGACGGCCCTGACCATTGCCGAAGGGCTCCATTTCTTTCGGCAACTGGAGCTTGGCGAAAAGGACGCCTACATCGCCCGCCAGATTCTTAAAGAAATCACCGAGCGCCTGGGCTTCTTGGTCAATGTCGGCTTGTACTACATTACCTTAGCCCGCAAAGCCGGGAGTCTTTCGGGAGGCGAGGCCCAGCGCATCCGCTTAGCCACCCAGATTGGCTCGAGCTTGATGGGCGTGGTCTATATCCTCGATGAACCGAGCATCGGTCTGCATCAGCGCGATAATGAGCGGCTCATCCAGACCCTCAAACATCTGCGCGACTTAGGCAATACCGTCATCGTGGTGGAACACGACGAGGACACCATGCGCCACGCGGACCATATCATCGACATGGGACCGGGGGCGGGCACCCATGGGGGGGCCATTGTCGCCACGGGCACGATGGAGCAAATTTGCCAAAGTGCCGATTCCCTAACGGGTGCCTACCTCAGTGGGCGTAAGGCCGTGGCTGTGCCCAGGCATCGGCGTCAGCCCAATGGCAAGTGGCTCGAAGTCTTTGGGGCGGCAGAGAACAACCTGCGCCAGCTCGATGTGCGCTTCCCGCTGGGGCTGTTCATCTGTGTGACCGGCGTCTCCGGTTCAGGCAAGAGCACCTTGGTCAATGAAATACTTTACAAGCGCTTGGCGCAGGAGTTTGGCGGCAGTAAAGCCAGGCCGGGGGCCCACCGCGGCGTAGCCGGCCTCGAATACATCGATAAAGTAATCGAAATTGACCAGTCACCAATCGGTCGCACTCCACGCTCAAACCCGGCAACATACACCGGCACATTTGAACTCATCCGACAACTCTTTGCCCAAACCAATGAGGCCAAGATGCGCGGGTACAAGCCGGGCCGCTTTAGCTTTAACATCAAGGGTGGCCGTTGTGAGGCCTGCAAGGGCGATGGCATCATCAAGATTGAAATGCACTTCTTGCCGGATGTCTATGTTCCCTGCGAGGTGTGCAAGGGCAAGCGCTACAGCCGGGAGACCCTCGAAGTGAAGTTTAAAGGGCAGAACATTGCGGACGTCCTCGACATGACCATTCTTCAGGCCGCGGAGTTCTTCGGCAATATGCCGCGCGTGGAGCGCAAGCTCCAGACCCTGTGCGATGTGGGCCTAGGCTACATCAAGCTGGGGCAGCCGGCCACCACCCTCTCGGGGGGGGAGGCGCAGCGGGTCAAGCTCGCGACCGAATTGGCGCGCCGCAGCAATGGCAAGACTCTCTATATTTTAGACGAACCCACTACAGGACTGCACATCGTGGACATTCATCGCCTGCTCGGCGTGCTCAACCGTTTGGTGGAGTCGGGCGATACCGTCTTGGTCATCGAGCACAACCTCGATGTCATCAAGACTGCGGACTACCTCATTGATCTCGGTCCGGAGGGAGGCATCGGCGGAGGACAAGTTGTCGCCACCGGCACCCCGGAGGAAGTCAGCCAAGCACCGGGGAGCCATACCGGACATTTCTTGACGCGGGTGCTGGCCAGTAGGAGCGGTGGTGAGCAAGGTGAGCTTTGAGGACAAGCTCAGCCTAGTGCCGGGCCTCCCCGGCTGTTACCTGATGAAGGACGACAATGGTGCGGTGCTCTATGTGGGCAAGGCGCGCGCCCTAAAGGCGAGGCTGCGCAGTTATTTTCAAGCCGGAGCTAGGCACGAGCCCAAGGTGGCGGCCATGCTCGACAAAACGCAGGACTTTGAGTACATCATTACCGACACCGAACGCGAAGCCTTGGTGCTTGAGAGCAACCTCATCAAGGAACTTCGCCCCTACTACAATATCCGCATCAAGGACGACAAACACTACCCATATTTGCGGCTCGCCGTTCAGGATATTTACCCCCGCCTGAGCATCGTTCGCCGCGTGAATAACGATAAGGCGCGTTACTTTGGTCCCTACCCGAATGCGGCTGTCGTGCGCGATCTATTTAAGCTGCTGCGGCGCATCATTCCCCTCATGACCTGTGCGCGGGAGGTGGCTTATGGTGTTAAGAACGGCAGGGTCTGCCTTAATTATCACCTCAAACAATGTCTAGGGGTGTGCAGTGGCGAGGTCAGTGAAGCTGACTATCGGGAGTCGGTCAAAAAAGTTGAACTTCTGCTTGAGGGGAAGCACCGGACCTTGGTGGAAGCGCTCATGGAGCAAATGGAGCAAGAAGCCGCCAAAACGAATTATGAGCGAGCCGCCACCCTGCGGGACCAAGTGCGCGCCATCGAGAGCCTGGCCGAGAAACAGAAATTTGACGCCGCCAAACACCTCGATCGTGACATAGTGGCCGTGGCCGGCGGTCTCGAAGAGGCGGCCGTAGCCGTCTTTCATATGCGGGAAGGGAAGGTTGTCGGCAGGGAGACGATATTCTTGGCCTGTCATGTGGCCCAGAGCAAGGAAGAAATAATGTCTGCCTTCGTAGCGCAGTACTATGCCACTTCTCCGGAGCTGCCCAAGGATATCATGCTCGATGTTTTACCGGCGGACCAACCGGTGCTGGAAGAGGCTCTGTCTGGGCGGAAGGGTTCGAAGGTAGTGCTCAGTGTGCCCCAGAGAGGGGCAAACAAAGCCATGGTCGAACTGGCGCTGCGCAATGCGGCGCAGGCCTTGGCGGATAGATGGGTAAGCAGTGCCGGGAAGGACGAACTAGCTAAGAGGGGTCTGGCCGAATTGGCGCATCACCTCGGATTGGCGGCCGGCCCCATGCGCATTGAGTGCTATGACATCTCCCATGTGCAGGGCAATTTTGCCGTGGGCTCGATGGTTGTCTTTCTTGATGGCCAACCGGCGCGCTCGCTTTATCGCCGTTTTCGCATCAAATGGGTGGTGGGGCAGAACGACTACGCCGCCCTGCACGAGGTCTTGACCCGGCGCCTCAACGCCTATCGGCAAAAACAGCAGAAGTTCACCCCCTTGCCCGATTTGGCAATTATCGACGGTGGGCGCGGGCAACTCAGCGCGGCCCTTGACGCCTTCAGGCAGGAGGAGTGTTTTGACGTTCCGGTGGTGGCCTTGGCCAAGGCGCGGGAAGAAGTTTTTTTGCCCGGGCGGGAAAAACCCCTCGTCCTCCCTCCGCACACCCAAGGGCACTACCTCTTGCAGCGGGTGCGCGATGAGGCCCACCGTTTTGCCCTCGCCTACCATCAAAAACTCCGCGCCGCGGCGCAGGTGTCCTCACGCCTTGAGAGCTGCCCCGGTATCGGGGCGAGCCGGAGAGCGGCACTCCTCAAGCATTTTGGTGGTATGCAGGCGCTTGAGAATGCTACTATGGCGGAGATTCTGGCCGTTAAAGGCCTTAACGCGGGTCTCGCGGCTCGCCTTTGGGCCTTTCTGCATGAAGATAAAGTGACAAAATAGGTGCTGTGACGACACCTTGCGGCAGGAATCCAGACTGCGGCGGCGAAGTATATCGGACAGATTTTTTACTTGTTGGAGGGTTAGTTATGGCGAAACACCGCATCAAAATTGAGAAACGCGAGGGACGCCGTGAGTTCTCCATCATTTTTCATGAGCTATGGACGGTCTACCTGAGCAACATTGGCGGCTCGGGGGCCTTGCTTTATTGTTTTCTGAAATACTTAGCCGTTGATGAGGTTCCCCACCCCTGTTCAGTCGAGTGGGAGCAGGAAGTCTGCCTGCCCTTAGGATTGTCCTACGAGGAGAGTCACGCCGCTTGGGCCAGACTGCAAGAATATGGCCTGATCCTCCTCGAGGAGAATAGCTACGTGCTTTGCGAGCCCCAGGGCAAGGTCGGAGTGGCGGGGGCACAACAAGGCGATTCGCTCCTCGTCGCGGTCGAAGCCCTATTTGGTCGCCCCCTGAGCATGACCGAAGTGCATCTTTTAGGTGATTTATGCAAGCTTTATGATGAAGCTTTAGTTAGGGCCGCCGTCCAAGTAGCGGCGGAGACAAGGGCCTTGAGCCTGCCCTACATTCGGCAGGTCCTCCTTAATTGGAAGGCCAAGGGCATCTTGACCGCCGCAGAGGCAGATGCCGACCGCGTGGCTTTTCAGGAAGGCAAGGCTAAACGCAACCACAAAAGTGCCGGCAGTAAGCGCGAGAAGGCGCCTTCATCCCCCCTCGTGCCCACGGCTAGGCCCAAGTATGATGAGGCCGAGATAATCATGAGGCGCATCAAGAAGACATCCGGCGATGAGGTAGGGCATGGTCGCTAAAGAAAAAGCGGCCCTCGCCAAGCTCTGGGAAGCACTGGAGCGCCGGGAACATGTCCACCAAGCGCACCCCCGCTTGGCGGAACTTGAAGAGCAGGTATCCGTGGCGCTACGGAACTATACTGCAGGGCAGGGTAGCCGTCAGGCAGTGGAAGAAGCTCGGACAAAAAGGGGGGCCTACCTAAAGGAGCATGGTCTACCCCCAGACTATGCGGAGCCACGCTGGGCGTGTCAAAATTGTCAAGATGAGGGTTATGTAAACGGCAGGCCCTGTGCCTGTCTGCAGCAGGCGGAGCTCCGCAGCATCATTAGCAATTCCGGTCTGCCCCCCAAGCTGCGGGCACAGACCTTCGCTCGGTTCGAATTAAAATGGTACCAAGAGCACATTATGACCCCGGTTGGCATCTCTGAGCGCCGCTGCGCGATTGAGGCCTTGGCCTTGGGCCAAAAGTTCGTCGCTACCGTTCTGGAGGGCCAGGCTCGCACCGGTCTCTTTGTCTCCGGCGACCCGGGCCTGGGCAAGACATTTCTCCTAAGCGCCATCTGTAACAGTCTGCTGGCAGCGCGCGTCCCCACTTTGTATGTGGTCTTCTGCGACCTCATCGCCGCCATCAAGGAGACCTTTAACGCTGAAAGTGGAGGCAACTCCGAATCGCGCATCATGGCGGCCGCCCGGGAGGCCAAGGTGCTGGTGCTCGATGACCTTGGGGCTGAGCAAGTCACCGACTTTGTCATCAACCGGCTCTTTGATATCGTCAATTTCCGCTGCAACCACCAACTGCCCCTCGTAGTCTCATCGAACTTAAAGGTGCAGGAGATTGGCCGCCTCTACGATGACCGCATCGCTTCCCGCCTGTGGGAGATGTGCGAAGTGGTCCCCCTCTACGGCGAAGACATCCGCATCCAACAAAAGCGGCAGGGTTAACCTGCCGCTTTAATGGACAAAGAGGAGAGCCATATCTCCCCTCCCGAGCTAAAATGGCCTTGTTGTATCACAACTGCTGTGCCAACGTTGACTAATTTGACAATAGCTTAACTCGCGCTTAACCAAGGCTTGATGGTACTGGTGTACTATCTCCTTAGAGTTAGCAAAGCGAGGGTGAGAGCAGTGTTATCGGGAACACATAAGATGATTGGCGTAGCCGTCGCCCAGAGCCTCAGTGTATCGTCATATTTGCCGCTGAGTTCGGCAGATATTGTGGCAGGCTGTGTCAAGCCGGACTTCAGTATTAATGCCATCAAGCATCCCCACAACAAAGAGAAGTCGTTTGGGTATGTAATGCAGTTAATAGAAGGACTCGTTGCCGTCGGAGTGCCGAGAACCGGGAGGGAGTCGCGGGACTATTCGAGCACTCTAGGGGTAACGCTACACTTTATTTCCGACTATTTTTGTCTGGCTCATAACAATGTGCAGCTAAGCCCGCTTATGGCGCATGTAGCGTACGAATTTGCTTTGCATCAAGAAAGTTGGCGCACGGATTTTATGGGCAAGGCTCTGATGTCTGCCGCAGCGACCAAAACACACCCCCTAACCTCCGTCGCCATGCTGAAAGAACATATCGAGGCCATGCACGCCGGGTACTTGATTACCCCTCCTTCTATGGATAATGATATCCACTACGCGCTCACAGTGTCGACTATGGTTGCGCATACAATAGTTAATATGACGCTAGCTACCGGCCAGAATAGAGCTGCGGTTTAGTCAACAAGACAGCACGGCATTCATCTATGCTCGCCATGGTTTGGCGGGCTGTTTTGTTCGCCTGGCAGGGCACGGCGACACCGATGGCGTGACGGACAAAGGGGACAGTCCCTTTTGTCTTAAGGACAAAATCCAAGCGGCGGAAACCGTA
>QLUC01000150.1 GCA_018725275.1 Bacillota bacterium
ACCCACTTTGGCACCACGGCTGCCGCGGCGCCCGTTCTCGGCATCGTGGCCGCCCTTATTCTCGCTCTGGGCGGCTTTTTCTACCTAAAGTGGAGAGAAGCTAAGCTCACTGCCGCGGGAGATGTGTTCACTGAACCCAAGCAAGGCGTCAAAGAAATCAATGTCGCCACCCTGCCCCATCCGGCACTCGCCATCCTGCCCCTAATAGCCGTAGTAGGCACTCTCAACTTGCTCAAGTGGCACATCGTCCCCGCTCTCATTGCCGGCATCCTCTTGACCATCGCGCTCAAGCCCTCGGTCATCAACAATGTGGTGGCCACCTTTAACGCCGGCGCTAACGGCTCCATTATCGCCATCATCAACACCAGCGCGGCCGTTGGCTTTGGCGCCGTAGTGCGCGCCGTGCCTGCCTTTGGACAGCTCAGGGAATTTGTCATGGGCATTGAAGGCAACCCCCTTATCTCCCCTGCTGTCGCAGTTAACATCCTAGCCGGCGCCACCGGTTCCGCCTCCGGCGGTCTCGGCATCGCCCTCACCGCTCTGGGCGGGGAATGGATGGCCATCGCCCAAGCGACCGGCATCGACCCGCAGGTCTTCCACCGCATCACATCCCTTTCCTCGGGCGGTCTGGACACCCTGCCCCATAATGGTGCCGTCTTGACCCTCCTCGCGGTTACGGGCCTGACCCACAAGGAAAGCTACATTGACATTGCCGTGGTCTCCTTAGTTAATCCAGTCATTGCCACTATCGTGGTTATCGCACTAGCCAGCCTCGGTGTTGTTTAGTAGAATAAGAGTACAGCTCAGACGGAAATTACTAGCAGGGGCACCCCCTGCTAGTAATTATCTTCACCACCCTAAACAAAAGGGACGTGTCTTTTTGTTTGAAATTACCGAAAACATCCATGGAGGAGGAATGCACGAATGCGTCTCAACAACAAAGTAGCCATTGTCACCGGTGGCGGTCGGGGTATTGGCGAGTTTACCGCCAAGCGCTTCAGTCAAGAAGGCGCTAAAGTAGTGGTGGCTGACCTCAACCCAGAGGATGTCGCCAGAGTGGTCGGCGAAATTACCCAAGCCGGGGGACAGGCCATGCCGGCAGTGGTCGACGTGACCAACCGCGCGATGGTCGACGAAATGGTCGCTACGGCAGTGTCTACCTACGGCAAAATCGACATCCTCATCAACAATGCCGGCATTACTGCCGACAACACCCTGCTCAAGATGACTGAGGCCGAGTGGGATAGAGTATTAAATGTCAACCTCAAGGGTGTCTTTCATTGTGGGCAGGCGGTAGCTGCCGTCATGGTCGAAAAGGGTGGCGGCGTCATCCTCAATGCATCTTCGGTGGTCGGCATCTACGGCAATTTTGGCCAGACCAACTATGCCGCTACCAAGTGGGGCGTCATCGGTATGACCAAGAGTTGGGCGAAAGAACTCGGACGCAAGGGCATCCGCGTGAATGCCGTCGCTCCCGGCTTTATCCTCACCCCGATGACGGAGAAGATGCCGGAGAAAGTGCTCGACATGATGAAGGACAAATCTCCTTTGAAGTCTCTTGGGTATGCCGACGACATCGCCAGCGCCTACCTGTACTTGGCCTCGGACGAGGCGCGCTTTGTCACCGGCACAGTGCTCAGCGTCGACGGCGGGTTGGTTCTTTAAACGAATTTTGAAGATGGGAGGAAAACGAATGTCTAAGGTGTACTTAGTAGCTGCCAAACGCACGGCTATCGGCTCTTTTGCCGGTGCGCTTTCTACCGTTCACCCGGCAGATCTTGGTGCTGCTGTGATTAAGTGCTTGCTAGCGACCACCAATTTACCCCCGGAGGCTGTCGACGAGGTTATCGTGGGCAATATATTATCGGCCGGACAGGGTCAGGGGCTGGGGCGGCAAGTGGCCATCAAGGCGGGGTTACCGGTCACCACCCCGGCATATGCCTTGAACATGGTCTGCGGCTCCGGCATGAAGGCCATGATTAATGCTTACGCCAATATCGCCCTGGGGATACACCAGGTCGTCATCGGCGGAGGTACCGAGAGCATGTCGCTTTCGCCCTACCTCTTACCTAATGCCCGCACCGGCTACCGCATGGGGCATGTGCAAGCTACCGACCACATGATTTTTGATGCCTTAACCGACGCTTTCCACCAGGTGCACATGGGCATTACAGCTGAGAACATTGCCGAAAAATACGGCATCACCAGGCAAGCGCAAGATGCCTTCGCCGTCGCCTCGCAGAAGAAGGCGGTCGCGGCCCTTGATGCCGGACGCTTCAAAGATGAAGTGTGCCCGGTAGAGATCAAGACCCGCAAGGAAACCATTATCGTCGATCAAGACGAGTACCCCAATCGCGGCGCCTCGCTCGAAAAGATGGCCGGGCTCAAGCCTGCCTTCAAGAAGGATGGCACCGTCACCGCCGCTAATGCTTCCGGAATTAACGATGGTGCTGCCTTCTACGTGCTTGCTTCCGAAAAAGCCCTTAAAGACTACCACCTTACTCCCCTAGCCGAAGTAGTGGGCATCGGACAAGGTGGCGTAGACCCCTTGGTCATGGGCCTAGGTCCGGTGCCGGCGGCCGCCGCCGCCCTCAAATTTGCCGGTCTTAAACTCTCGGACATGGACCTTCTTGAACTGAACGAGGCCTTTGCCGCTCAGTCCCTCGGAGTGGTCAAGGGACTGGCCGCCGAGCACGAGGTCAGCGAAGAATGGATTCTTGAGCGCTGCAATGTCAATGGTGGCGCCATCGCCCTCGGCCACCCCGTAGGCAGTTCAGGCGCCCGCATCATCACCACCCTTATCTATGAAATGAAGAAACGTGGCGCAACTTATGGCCTAGCCTCCTTGTGTATCGGGGGCGGCATGGGTACGGCGGTTGTTCTAAAATCAGTCTAGCTTGGCGGGGCAGCCAAAAAAGCCCTTAAGTCCCCCTCCGGGACTTAAGGGCTTTTTCTTATTTGTCTCCAGCCAGTTTGTCAACCAAGATGGCCAGGGCTCCGTCACCCGTGACATTGGTCGCGGTGCCAAAGCTATCTTGGGCCATGTAGAGGGCAACCATGAGGCCTAGGGCGGCTTCGCCAAACCCTAACATAGTGCCAAGCAAGCCGTAAGCGGCCATGATGGCCCCGCCGGGCACACCGGGTGCCGCCACCATGATGATGC
>QLUC01000151.1 GCA_018725275.1 Bacillota bacterium
CGACCTTGAATTTGGGCCTCTGGTCACTCTCAATTTGTCGGCCACACTTCTTCAAAAAATCGGCCAAGAAACTTCCCTGTTCAGTCAAACTGTAGAGACCGTTCGTTTCCCGCCAATACTTGTAGCCCACTAGTTTCTTGGCCGTATCGCTCGGGATATTGCGGCGCCCGACTACCGTTTTGTAACAAGAAGGCGAAGCCAACATGAGGAGTTCGCGTAAGGACTCCGGATCTTCCAGTTCTTCGAGCAGATCAGCGATATCCCGCAAACAATGTTGGTACTCGAACTCAGCGGGATTGTTGGCCACCCTCCTTTCCTCACGTAGGAATGTGTCGCTGAGTGCACTGTAGGCGGACACATCATATTCGACCTTGTTCTCGGTTGTCTCATGGACAATTCTTTCTACTTTGCGCAACTCACTCCTTAGCTCCTGGACAGCCTTCTCCACATGGTCGATGAGAAAAAAAATGAGGGCGTAGTCCCTGGGTGCCAGCAACATGGTAAAGTGAACGTGATTCTCATGAGTGTGTTTTGTTGCGTTTTGCTGCCCATAAGTCAGTCTGCCGGTAATGCGTCCCCCCCCCAGTCCACTCTGTACATCGACGAAGTCGGCGAGAGAGGTCGCGGCAGAGAATATGTAGGGACTTGTATACAGACCTGCTTGCTGAGTCAGGGCAGATTGATAAAGCAATATCCCCGTCCGGGCGGCCTTAGCTAATACCTGGGGATCGAGCCTTGCTAGAGAATGGAAAATGTCGATGTGCACAACTTCACCAGCTCGCTGGCGTTTGTAAAATGTCCTACCGGCATCTGCCCCACGCACTATGTATACGGTTGCTGGTCGGGCAGGGTCAATGGTGTGGAGCTTATTGCTGACCACCGCTGTCTCGCCCACCCGACAGCCTTCATCGCGAGCCAAAATCATGGCGAGAGGCCGTGCCGAGACAAAGTGGTCCTTCATGAAGGAAGTTCTCCCTCGCTATTCACGCGCTTGGGCAGGGGAATGTCCGCAAGTCTTCGCGCGCCCCGTGGTGGTGCAACGCTCCTAGCGTCTTTATGCTCCTCACCAATCCCGCCCGTTATCGGTACGTTCACATGGCGGTACGTTCCAAAGTGCGGGGAGCTTGATTCCGCAATATGCGGTCCACCCGGCGAATGAGGATTGGCCGTTTTGAAAACATCCATAAGGCGAGAGAGCAAGCGAACAGGGGTAGTAGCAATTTGTTCGACCGAGGTGCCTGCCGTTTTTTGTTCGGTAGCTGTATGCGCACAGGGATCATGGCGCAGACTGCTAATAATATCTAGCAAGACTTCTGGGCTAACCCTATGACGCAAGGCGAGTGTGGCTCCCGCCAAAATGTCTTCTGTGGTTACACTGCTCGCTCCGCGATACAGGCAGTGCATGCGGGCGGCAATGAGAATGGCTTCGGCTGCCCGGACACTCTCTATATTGCGATCCACATAGAGTCTAGCCACTGTGTCTATCGCCTCTTGGGGCAAGTTCACTGGCGGGGCATGATCAGGTGTTACCGACGAGGTCAGTATTTGGCTAAGAATCTTACTTTCTGAAGGGGCTTTCACGCCCACGCATAGATCGAAGCGATCTGCCAACTGACGGCGGATGCCGTCGAGGGGACCTGGGTCCTCGTCAGGGTTAGAGGCCGCCCACACCGTCACCGAGATGGGCAGTTCAATTCTCGCCAAACCTACTTCTTCGATTTGCAGTCGACCGGGCTTAGTACCCATGACATCGAGGAGAACGTCAGCAATTTCGGGGTTAGTGTCCACAAGGCGGTTGATTTCATCAACCAAGACAATCCCGCGGTGGGCCTGGGCTAAAGTTCCGGGCAGGATGGCTGCGGTTGGCCCTTGTTGCTGGGTCAGGCGGTCAAGGTCTATGCTACCGACCACCGTGGCTACTTTAGCCGAATGAGAAATTTCTAGGAAGGGCATGGGGATGGTTTCGACACCACAGTTAGCCAATGCGGCCATAGCCAGATGTCGATGCTCCGGACAATGTGGGTGATGGGGGTCGCAGTTGTACAAACAACCCCGCACGCGCACTATTTCTGGTAGGATATCGCGCGCCGCCCGCAAAATTGTCGTCTTACCTGTACCCCTTAACCCCTCGACACGCAGGTGCAAAGGCAAGGCGTGACGAGTGGCCAAAATCGATAGCTCAGCTGCTGTGAAGAGCAACTGGTTATTTGGGTGCCTAACCAATTGCCGATACGACTTTTGCAAGTGAAATCCCCCCATCAATCCTCTCTCCTGCTAGTATTCACTGCCAAATGAGAAAAGATGTTTTGTTTGCCCCCAGGAGAAAGATTTTCATTTTCTTTTGTTTTGTGATGTATCTCACATTAATCGTTCAATTCCCCCGCTACAATATTAATGTAACTAGGTTAATCTTATTTTAGGAAGGGGCAACTCAATGTTTTGTATTCAATGCCAACAATCGGTCAAAGGTGGTTGCACAAAAGTGGGCGTGTGCGGCAAGAATGAAGACATCGCTAGCCTGCAAGATATTGCCATACTCGGCCTCAAGGGAGTAGCGGCCTATGCTACTCACGCTAGGCAACTGGGCTACATTGACCAAGATGTAGACGCTACTACCCATAAGGCGCTCTACGCCACCCTCACTAACACCAATTTCAACCTAACGGAACACCTCGAGATGGTCATGAATGTCGGCACTGCAGCCGTCAAGGTCATGGATCTTTTAGACCGCGCCCATCTAGACAGCTTAGGCGTGCCGAGTCCGGTGGTGGTCTCTCAGGATAAGATCGAAGGGAAATGCATTTTAGTAACGGGCCACAACCTCTTGGCCCTAGAAAAATTGCTTGAGCAAAGCAAAGATCTCGGCATCAATGTCTACACCCATTCCGAGATGCTTCCAGCGCATGGCTACCCACAACTGAAAAAGTTCCCGCACCTCAAAGGGAACGTCGGCAAGGCCTGGCATGACCAGCGCAAGGTTTTCGAGGACTTCCCCGGCGCAATTTTAGGAACTACGAACTGCCTAATGCCTATTAAGGGCAGTTACGCCCATCGGTTCTTCTCCTACGACGTGGCAGGACTGCTTGACGCGGAGAAAATCGAA
>QLUC01000152.1 GCA_018725275.1 Bacillota bacterium
CGATGACCCCCGACTAGCTTCCTTTATCGTGGAGACTTATAGCAATGTACTCTCCGACCTCATCAAAAAATACCAGCCCCACACCATCTTGGCGGCCGCCACTTCGAGCGGCCGAACCATGATGCCCTATGTGGCCATCCAGGTATCTACGGGGCTCACGGCCGATTGCACCGAACTGGACATCGAAGAGGGCACGAACTATCTACTGCAGACTCGCCCCGCTATTGGCGGCAACATCATGGCCACCATCAAGACCCCCGACCACAGCCCCCAAATGGCCACGGTGCGCCCCAAGTCCAGCCGCCCTTTGCCTTTAGACCCCACCCGCCAAGGGAAAATTGTGCGACTCCCTCTGCCGGACGGGCTCTATGACCCTCGCGTCAGGGAAGTTGGTTTTCGCATGAGTCATGAGGACTCCGCCAGCATCGAAGAAGCCGATATCGTCGTCGCGGGCGGCAAGGGCATGAAGAAAAGCGACAATTTTGCCATGCTGCGCACCATGGCGCGCCACTTGGGCGGAGTGGTGGGCGGCACCCGCGATGCCGTAGACCGCGGCTGGCTAACCTACCCCCAGCAAATTGGCTTAAGCGGCAAGACCATCTCGCCTAAACTCTATATCGCCGCCGGTGTATCGGGCTCGATTCAGCACTTGGCTGGCATCAAGACCTCTGAATACATCGTCGCCATCAACCAAGACCCCGATGCCAATATATTCCAAGTGGCTGACTTCGGCATAGTTGGCAATCTCTTCGAGGTTGTGCCGCTCATCAATGCTCGTCTAGAAGCCCACAACAAGGGGGGAAAGTAAGTGCGGTACAACAGGGTTACCGGAGCAGTCGTTGACGAGCTAAAGACAATTGTCGGACCAAAAAATGTCTTCTTGGACGCCGAAAAATTAGAGGCCTATTCGCACGATGAAACCAACAAGGAAGAGTATGGGCATATGCCAGAGGTCGTCGTGACGCCTACCACCACCCAGGAAATCGCCGCAATCGTGAAGTTGGCCAACCGCGAGTTAATACCCATCACCCCGCGCGGGGCTGGAAGCGGTCTTTCGGGCGGCGCCATACCGATATATGGCGGGATACTGCTATCCGTAGAAAAAATGAACAAGGTGCTCGACATCGACTATGGCAATATGATGATCACCGCCGAGGCCGGCATAGTGACCAATGACATCAATGCTTTGATCAAGGAAAAAGGGCTGTTCTATGCCGGGTACCCCATGAGCGTGGAGACCTGCTACCTAGGCGGCAATATCGCGGAAAACGCCGGTGGCGGGCGAGCGGTGAAGTACGGCGTCACGGGCCGCTACGTCATGGCGATGGAGCTTATTACGCCCACAGGCGAGGTCGTGCAGTTAGGCGGCAAGCTGACCAAGGATGTCACCGGCTACGACCTCAAACAATTGATTGTTGGCTCGGAAGGCACCCTGGGGATTGTGAGCCATGCCACCATCAAATTGACCGGTCTCCCTACCGCCAAGTCCAACTTGCTGGTGCTTTTTAACACGCCAAAAGACGCCATCGATGTTGTGCCGGTAATCATGGCCAAGGGCACCATCCCCACCAGCATGGAGTTTATGGACAGACTGTCAGTGCAGACATGCTGTGAGTACTTAAACGAAAGCCTGCCCTATCAGCAGGCCGGAGCCATGCTACTCCTTGAATTCGATGGCACCAACCAGGACCAGGTAGAGCTGGCGGCCGAAGAAGTAGGCGATCTCTGTATGGAGAACGGCGCCATCGAGGTTTATGTAGCCGATAATTACACTACTCAAGAGCGCATTTGGAGCGTGCGCCGAAATATTGCCGAGGCTTTCAAAGTCGTCTCCCCGATCCAAAGTCTGGAGGACATCGTGGTGCCTATCGCCTCCATCCCTGATATCATTCCCGAACTGGAGCGCATCTCGAAGCAATTCGACATCAAGATCCCCTGCTATGGGCATGCCGGAGATGGCAACTTGCACGCCACCTTGGTCAAAAACCCCACTCATAGCATGGAGCACTGGCACGAAATGATGCCCATTGCCCTGCGCGAGCTGTATGCCGTCACCAAGCGACTGGGCGGCAAAATAAGCGGCGAGCATGGCATCGGGCTTAAGCGCAAGAAGTATATGTTAGAGAACATGGACCCCGTCGAACTAGGCTTGATGCAGGCCATAAAACGGGCCTGGGACCCGAACAACATCATGAACCCCGGCAAGATTTTCGACCTCGAGAGTTGAAAACATGGCAAGAATATCGATTCCTTATGCGAGAGCATTTGTCGACCTCGAAGTGGCCGACCACAATCTGCGCGGGATACTAGAATCTAAAGCTCATCATGTCGTGGCCACCGAAGACCAAGATGACCTGGTCCGCCGCGCGCTAGAAAACCCCATAGGGTCTCCAAGGCTAGCCGAACTAGCCCGGGGAAAGAACAAGATAGTCGTTATCACCAGCGACCACACCCGCCCCGTGCCCAGTAAGACCACCCTGCCGCTGCTGCTTGAGGAAATTAGGCGCGGAAACCCCGCGGCCGACATAACCATATTGATCGCCACCGGGTTTCATCGCCTCACCACCGAAAACGAAATGCTTAAGAAGTTTGGCGAGCATATCGTCCGCCACGAAAGAATAGTCAACCACGACTGCCGCGATGAAGCCAGCCTGGTAGAGGTGGGGGTCCTCCCCTCGGGTGGGCAGCTCATCTTAAACAGGCTGGCCATGGAAGCCGACCTCTTAGTGGCCGAAGGCTTTATCGAACCCCACTTTTTTGCAGGCTTCTCAGGAGGCCGCAAGAGCGTCATGCCCGGAGTGGCCTCGGCCACCACCGTGCTCGCCAACCACTGTGCCCAATTTATCGCCAGCGACTATGCACGGGCTGGGGTGCTAGAGAATAACCCCATCCACATCGACATGCTCTATGCCGCCAAGAAGGCTAATTTAGCCTTTATCTTGAATGTGGTCATCGACGCCGACAAGAAAATCGTCAAGGCCTTTGCCGGAGACATGGAAAAAGCGCACCTCAGCGGCTGTGCCATGGTGGCCGAGATGTCTAGCGTGGCGGCGGTGCCCGCCGATATAGTTATCACTTC
>QLUC01000153.1 GCA_018725275.1 Bacillota bacterium
TGCTACTTTTTCCATCTTGCAGCCAGAGGGCTCCTGCAGTTGAAATTTGAAGTTACGCTCCGCATCAAGGTAGGCAAAGAGAACGTGGTCTAGACTATAGTATGAACGGGGGTGGAAAGTTGCTACCGAAGACGACGATAATAATACGCTCCGAGCAAGATAAAAAATACACTCATGATCTGGGCGGCCCTGAAGGGGCCAAGCAGTAGGCTGTCAGCTCGGATCGCTTCAATCCAAAGCCGGCCGAGAGAGTAGCCCATGAGGTACAAGGTCGCCACCTGGCCGATAAACTGCCTACGCTGTAGCACCCACATGAGCAATGCAAAAACCCCTAGATTCCATAACGATTCATAAAGAAAAGCCGGATGACGGAACTCACCGGCGATAAACATAGCCCACGGCAGGCGCGTAGGTATCCCGTAAGCCTCCTGGTTAAAATAATTGCCCCACCGACCGATAGCTTGGGCTAAGATCAGGCTTGGTGCGGCGATATCCGCCCATTGCCAAAAATTTACTCGACGATAGCGAACATAAACATAGGCAGCCAGCACTCCGCCCAAGACGCCACCATGTATCGCTAACCCACCTTCACGAAAATTTAGAACCTCTGCCAGGGAATCGTATGCCGTAAAGTTAAAGGCCACAAAGTAAAGTCGCGCCCCCAAGAGACCCATCGGAATGGCGAAAAAAAGCATGTCGAGAAACCAGTTCTCGTTTTCCTGCAGACCACGCGCCACACGCAAGGCTAGCATAATACCTAGGAGCATGCCTGCCGTAATCACAATGCCATACCAACGAACGGCAAAACCTAAAACCTCAAAGGCTACCGGATCCACCTACGCTCCCCCTCCCCAATCTATCTCTTATCTTAATCCTGAGAGGCCGGTTAGACAAGTTATTCTTGCGCCATGTCTATTGAAGGCTTATTGTGTTACCATAGACAGGAATCAGGAGGGATGAAGTCCTGTGACGCTATCAGAACGTAACCAGAGCGCCAAGAACGTTGCCGTCCTCAGTATGTTTTCTAATATAGTGCTCACCATCATCAGAGCAACGGTGGGCCTTCTGGCCGGAAGCACCGCGATCCTCGCCGATGCCGCCAATTCGGCTTCGGATATTTTAGCGACAGCGATAGTCTATGTAGGGTTTAGGCTCGCAGGGAGTCCCCCCGATAAGACGCATCACTATGGGCACGCCAAATTAGAGTCGGTGGCGGCAAAGATTGTCGCTTTGATGATCATCGCCACCGCCATTATGCTGGCCATCAATTCCCTCCTCATCCTCAAAAGGGGAAATATCGAAGCACCTAGCAGCCTCGCCTTGTGGGCGGCAGTTCTCTCTATTGTCGTGAAAGAAAGCATCTACCGCTATGTTCGCGCAGTGGGCCTAAGACTGAAAAGCACACTTTTGCTGGCAGATGCTTGGCATCACCGCAGTGATGCCATTACTTCCTCGGCGGTACTCTGTGGCGTAGTCGGGGCCCAACTTGGCTACCCTGTTCTCGACCCGCTGGCAGGGCTCGCGGTTTCTTTATTGATTGGCCACACCGGTGTGAAAATCTATGCCCAATCCATCAGGGAGTTGATCGACGAGGCCCCCAGTGAGGCGGTGGTTCATGAGATTGCCCGCGTAGCCGAAACCGCCGAGGGGGTACTCTCCGTAACCGAGGTAAAGGCGCGCCTCGTCGCTTCGCGCATATTAGTTGATATCAAGATATGCGTCAATCCTCTCCTCACGGTGGCGGAGGGGCACCATATCGGTAGCCGCGCGAAAGGTGCCCTACTTAAGCAAATGCCGCAAGTGGGAAATGTCCTCGTCCATGTCAACCCCTGTCATCATATGCGGGCCAAAGACGAAGTACCCACATGCGCTACATGCCAATTTCACCCGAGCGAACCGAGCGAGGAGGCCATCCTATGCAACCACTCATCCTAGCTCTCTTGATAGGCCTATTGTGCGGGAGACTGCTGAAGGGAAGTAGCCTTATCAAACATATCCCTGCCGTCGTCTTAGTATCCGTTGCCCTCTTGCTCCTGATCATGGGGGCGAAGATTGGTGGCAACCCCGAAGTAATTTCGTCCCTGCCTCGGTTAGGAGGCAAGGCGTTGACCTTCGCCATACTCAGTATCGCCGGGGGCATCCTTTTGACACTTCCCCTGCAAAGAAGGAACAATACATGACGATACTTCTCGTCAGCGCGACCATAGGCGGAGTATTGCTCGGCCGATTCATCATGCCGGCTACGGTCCTACCCTACCTCTCGCAATACGCCCTCTGGCTACTGCTCATTCTATTGTTTGGCATTGGGATAGAACTTGGCAGCTCAGATTCTCTCGGCAAGCGCATTCTCAGCATAAAGCCTAGGTCTTTGCTCCTACCCATCACCTCGGCGCTCGGCACGCTCCTTGGGGCAGGTATTGCCGCTTTCCTCCTCGGGGTTAGAATACCCCTGGGGCTAGGCATTGGTGCTGGGTTTGGCTGGTACAGCTTGAGTAGTTTGCTTCTCGCCGAATTAGCGGGACCAGAGATAGCGGCTATAGCATTCTTGGCGAACGTCATCCGTGAACTAATTGCCATCCCCCTCATCCCCTGGCTTTTCCGACAAAACTTTGGCCTGGCTGCCATTACTCCGGGCGGAGCTACCACCATGGACGTCACCCTTGCCGTCGTCTCTAGAGTCACCGATGAGGAGACTACCTTGATTGCTTTCTACCACGGCGTTGTTCTTTCCGTGCTGTCACCCCTCCTCGTAACATTATTTGGCGGCCGATAGCCGCGCATATAGGTCTATAACCCGAACCGCCAAATTTCTCTTGCCGGCAACGCGGTCCGTCGCCGCGTCTTTAAATTCGTTAACGATAAGCACGCCGCCAATCAAGGCTCCCACTACCGAACTAACTGAGAGTACCGTAACGGAAAAGGACCCCGTCAACACATAGTACGTTCCGAGCATTCTGAATTTCTGCGCACCCGTATCGCCTGGCACAATCGACCGCATGGTCGGCACCCTTGACACTAAGGAAAGCCGTGGCCTGGCTTGGCTGATGGGGACAGTTT
>QLUC01000154.1 GCA_018725275.1 Bacillota bacterium
TTTCACGCGGGAGATTTATGCCCATGGGCCAGTGCCACGGCGGAGACCGCCATTTTGGGGGCCGTGCTTCACACCCTCAGTGAACTACCGGGGGTGCAGGGCGTTAAATTTACGGTAGAGGGTTGCGCTTGGGTGGCTGATCCACCCTTTTTTTGGAGACGGGCGTCGGACAAGCACAGAGGAGGAACAAACATGCGTGTGGACAAAAGGACAGTAGAGGAATTGCGCCCGCTAAGTTTTGTGCGTGGCTACATTAGTCACGCGGAAGGATCGGTCCTGGTGCAGATGGGCCAGACCAAAATCATTTGCACGGTCTCGGTGGAGGACAAGGTGCCCCCGTTCTTAAAAGGCAGTGGCAAGGGCTGGATTACGGCGGAGTATGCCATGTTGCCTCGGGCGACAGCGGTGCGTAACCAAAGGGAAAGTGTCAAAGGCAAGATAGGGGGGCGCACTCACGAAATACAGCGCCTTATCGGGCGAGCCCTGCGCGCCGTAGTCGACCTATCGGCTCTCGGTGAAAAAACCCTGTGGGTAGATTGCGATGTCATCGAAGCAGATGGCGGCACCCGCACCGCCTCCATAAACGGGGCGTACGTGGCTATGTGCGATGCCTTTAGTCGGTTGAAGGCGCAGGGCAGGCTACATACCTACCCCGTCACCGATTATTTGGCAGCAGTGAGTGTCGGTGTAGTCGGCAACGTGCCTATGCTTGACCTTTGCTACATTGAGGACGCGGCTGCTCAGGTGGATATGAACGTGGTCATGACCGGGAGCGGGAAGTTTGTCGAGGTGCAGGGTTCAGGCGAGGAAGCCACTTTTAGCAGGGACGAGATGCAAATATTGCTCAGTCTAGCCGAATTAGGCATCACCGAAATCATTGGGCGGCAGGCGGTGGCCCTTGGGGGAGCAGCCCAGTTCGCTTGCAGGCCTAGACCATGAAGAAATTGGTTTTGGCGAGTGGCAATAGCGGGAAAATCAGCGAGTTTAGGGCGGCGCTCGCCCCAACCGGCATCAAGGTAGTGCCGATAACCGATTACTACGCCGAGTGGACGGTTGCCGAGACCGGACAGACTTTTTTCGTCAATGCCGCCATCAAGGCGGTCGCCGCTATGCAAGCGACAGGTTTACCGGCGCTTGCTGATGACTCTGGTTTAACGGTTAACTACCTCGGTGGGGAGCCGGGGGTACATTCGCGTACTTTTGCCGGTCCGGAGGCCACGGCGGCGGACAATAATGCGCTTTTGCTGAGGAAGATGCTCCTGGCGAAAGAGCGAAGACATGCCCACTTCACCTCCGTCCTAGCGCTGGCGATACCGGGGCAGGAAGTGCGTTTTGCGGTGGGGAGGCTTTTTGGGTCTATTGCCAGAGAGCCGCGCGGCGAAGGGGGCTTTGGGTACGACCCGCTGTTTGTGGTGCGGGGGACCGACCAGACGCTAGCTGAGTTCACGCTGGCCGATAAGAATAAAATTAGCCACCGCGGGCAGGCGCTTTTAAGCCTCCTCGACATTTTGACCCATGAAGGGGCCTGAGGACATCCTTCGCCTTGGCGTCCTTAGCGACTCCCATGGGCATCTCCCTTCGCTCGCGGCCGCCTTAGCCGGTTTTCGGGGAGTAGATATAATTGTCCATGCGGGGGACTTTTTTAGAGATAGTCAGTACCTAGCCCAGCAGACCAAGATTCCGATCATCGGCGTGGTCGGCAACTGCGACCGTGAGCAGAGCCCCGCTGACGAAGTTGTCGATTTTTGCGGACGGCGCTTCTTCATCACGCATGGCCATCTGTATGGCGTCAAGCTTGCCTCGGTCGGCATTGTCAAGGAGGGCGCCAGGCGGCGCGCGCAGGTCGTCATCTTTGGGCATACCCATGTGCCGACCAAGTTTTGGCAGCAGGGCATCCTGTTTGTCAATCCCGGCTCTGTCTTTGCCGGGCGCAGGGGACATGGCAAGAGCATGGCCATCATCACCCTGACGCCGGAGAGCAGCGAGGTCGAATTTTTCGTGCCAAATTCTAGACATTGAATTTTTCTCTTTTTATGATAAAATGTATTGGTCACATGCGCCTGTAGCTCAGGGGATAGAGCAACTGCCTTCTAAGCAGTGGGCCGCAGGTTCGATTCCTGCCAGGCGCGCCATAAAAAACGAGCAACCACGCGGGCTTCTAGCCGGCGTGGTTTTTGGTTTTTGGGCTCGAAAGCTTTATTTGACAGCAACGAGTGTCACGGTGCAAGTAAGCCACTCGTCTTTGCATGAACCCCTTAGGGGTAGGACGGCTGCGTATCGAATCTATGAGCCATGCGTCAAGCTGATGACCAGCAAGGGCGCCCACCCCAGCTGCTGCAGCTTTCCCACCCATAGGAAAGTGCTTCCGCCGCCCAATCCCTAGATTCGCACAAACACGTAAATTCAGAGATGGCTAGGCCAAGGCAAAGCGCAGTGAACTGCTGCGTCGACAGCGCGTTGGAGTTTAGCTACGAGCTTAGTCAAGTTGTCTGCGCCTCACTGCCCCGCAGGATTACAGCCTTAAGTAGCGAAAGATATTGCAAACGACGCAAGCAAGAACGGGGCGAAGCTATGATCGGCAAGCGCATTCGGGAGGCTCGGCAGGCACGCGGCATGACGCAAGCCGCATTGGCCAAGGGCATCGCGTCTCGGACGTACATTTCTGCCATTGAAATTGGCAGAATAAAACCATCGGCAGAAAACTTAAAGGCTATAGCCGAAAGGCTAGAGGAACATCTGGACTACTTTCTGCCGGGTCGTCTAGAAGAAGCGCTGCACAGGTTTGAGACAAACCTAAATCAAGCCAAAGCATTGCTTGCCGCAGGCGAGCTTGTGGCGGCAGGAGAGATATTTCCTGAACTTGCAGCTGCGTGCAAGGAAAATGTGCCCACAGGTATGCTGGCCCTCTACCATGAGGTGCAAGGCGAACTGCAGCAACTTGACGGAGCGCTACTGCAGTCAATCATCTCTTATGCTTTGGCGTCTGACGCCTACGTGAAGTGCAAGCAGCTGCGCAAAGCTTGGGAAT
>QLUC01000155.1 GCA_018725275.1 Bacillota bacterium
TGACGCGGGGGGCGGTCATCGAAGTGTTGGATGAGGACTATATTCGGACAGCATACGCCAAGGGGTTGACCGAGAGAGTGGTAGTTTTATATCACGCTCTGCGTAATGCGCTACTTGTAGTAGTGACCGTTGTTGGCTTTCGGATCGCCTTCATCCTCAGTGGCACCATTATCGTTGAAACGATTTTTGCGATCCCCGGAATCGGTCGCCTGTTTATGGATTCCATATTTCGCCTCGACTATCAGGTAGTGCAAACCATTGTGTTAGTTTTCGCTGTTATTGTCGTTGTAGTGAATCTGTTAACCGATCTGATCTATGCATACATTGATCCACGGATACGCGTGAGGTAACTTATGTAAGGGCAGGGGGAGTCATTCATTATGCAGCGTGTTGCTGTGTCTTCACATCAGTGGTCGGAGTTGTCGCAGGCTTGGCGTCGTTTTAGAGCCAATCGGTTGGCTGTGGCTGGAGCTGTCTATATTATTTTGCTCTGTCTGATGGCTATCCTTGCGGATGCCCTGGCGCCTCACGATCCTGCATATATTTTTCGCGGCATGCGCGGTGTCGGGTCGTCCTGGGAGCACCCGCTCGGATTCGACCATGTGGGGCGCTGTCTACTAAGTCGCATCATCTTCGGTGCTCGAGTGTCGTTAATTGTCGGTTTAAGCACAACTCTCCTGACGGTCGTCATCGGGGTAATGATCGGAGCAGCCGCAGGTTATGTCGGTGGATGGGGTGACGCAGTGTTGTCACGTATTGCCGACACGCTGATGGCACTTCCTCTTTTTGTGCTTCTCGTTATGCTGGCTGCGATGATAGGTCCTGGTTTACATACCACGATTGTGATCATCGGTGTCACGGGTTGGACACGTATCGCTCGAGTGGTCCGCGCCGAAGCGTTGAGCCTGAAAGAACGGGATTTCGTCATGGCAGCACGTGCCGTCGGCGGAGGGGGACCCTGGATTATATGGCGGCACATCCTGCCCAATGTGTTACCAGCAGTAATTGTCCTTGCGACACTGGGAGTAGGTATGATCATTATCCTCGAGGCCACCCTCTCGTTCTTCGGTCTAGGTGTTCGTCCCCCAACCCCCTCCTGGGGCGGAACCCTGGCCGATGGTCGAGCGTTCATCCTCATGTTTCCCCACATTTCCATCGCTCCGGGTATCATGATCGTTCTGATTGTGCTGGCCTTCAACTTCTTTGGTAATGGCCTGCGCGACGCTCTCGACCCTCACCAGAAAAAAACTTGATTAAGGCAGATTGCAGGTAGGGGATGAATATTTTTATCAAAGCAACATTGGCACGGAAGTCAAGGGCAAGATTGTTGAGCAAATAACTATAGGTAGGTCGCTATAAAGCGATTATCCCTCCGTTCCACCAGATTGTTTTCCGGAGTCTGAAATGTGTGTACCGCGTTGTTCTTGAGAACGCCCGCCTGAGGCGGCAGGTGACAGTAGACATTTAAAATAAGCCTTCTGTTCCAACGCTGATAGCTTCAATTCCGCGGGCTCTCAGCTACGGTGGAAGTTGAGAGCCAGACTGGAACATCTGTTAAAAGGTGAGGGGTATATTCTAGACAAGAGGCGCATCAAAATGGCAAGCACGAACTGCGAAAAGCTGCTTACCGCTACTGATAGGATTAACGAATTTGGGCACCTGGAAATCGGTGGTTGTGATGTTGTACGACTAGTAGAGCAGTATGGGACTCCACTCATTGTCTACGATGAGACCCTTATCAGGGATAATTGCCGCCGCTATACCAAGAGCTTGGCTAAAGACGGGCATCGGGTGGCCTATGCTGGCAAAGCATTCCTTTGCGTAGCCTTGTGCCAGATACTCGCAGAAGAAGGAATGTTTCTTGATGTTGTTTCAGGAGGTGAACTATATACCGCCCTGACGGCGAAGTTTCCCGTCGAACGGATTTACTTTCATGGCAATAATAAGAGTGCGGACGAAATCGCGATGGGCATCAAAGCAGGAGTCGCTCATTTTGTCGTGGATAACCTCTACGAATATTCGCTACTGAAAACGTTGGCTCGGGAAGCCCCTCGACCTTTGTCGATTCTTTTGCGCGTAGCGCTGGGGGTTGATGCCGCGACGCATCGGTACATTCGCACCGGTCAGCATGATTCCAAGTTTGGTTTTGCTATCACTGGTAAAGATCTAGACTTCGTGGTCGCCGGCGCATTATCTGACCAAGCGCTGCTACTGGAAGGTTTTCATAGCCACATCGGCTCCCAAATAACCAACCTCGGTGTCTTTCGCCAGGCAGTGGAGATCATTTTTGAGATAGCTAGGCATTATCGTGATAAGCATGGTTGGCAGCCTACGGAGATAAATCTGGGAGGGGGGCTCGGTGTCAAGTACCTACCAGATGATGAAGCGAGTAGTATCGAAGACTTAACAGGCCTCATCTTGGAGACAGCCGCGAAGCAGATGGCGGCAGGGGGTCTTTCCCCGCGCCTGACAATAGAACCGGGGCGGTCTATAATCGCACCGGCAGGCACCACTCTATACACCGTTGGTTCCATAAAAAATATCCCCGAAGTACGAACTTATGTGGCAGTCGATGGCGGCATGACCGATAACCCTAGGACAGCTCTATACCAAGCCAAATACGCCTGCATGCTGGCCAACCGCGCTACCGAACCCAATGAGGGAGTGTACTCGATCGCTGGAAAATCATGCGAATCAGGCGATATGCTCATTTGGGACCATCCTCTGCCTGCTGTTAAGAGTGAAGATATCCTCGCCGTATTTGTCACCGGTGCCTATAATTACAGCATGGCTAGCAACTACAACCGATTGCCTAGACCAGCAGTAGTGCTTGTCAAGGATGGGACGGCGAGCATTATGATTGAACGGGAAACCTATGCCGATTTAGTTAGGCTAGACCGGAAGCGGTGAAGCGGTGGGGACAGTCCCTTTTACTTCCGTATTGTAACGCTTTATGCAATGGCATCGAGTATGTGCTGGTGAACGGCACCGTAGTAATAGAGCGCGGGGAACATACCGGCAGGCT
>QLUC01000156.1 GCA_018725275.1 Bacillota bacterium
CGAGTTCTTGGCCTTGCCGGAGCTGGTTGAAGAAGTCTTGCGCGTCACCAAACTCAAGGACAGTCTACTGGAGGAGGAGGGGCGTGGTGCTTCTGAGGCGTTAGCGAGAGTAGAGAACGTCATGGAAGTTGTTTCTGTCGCGCAGGACTTCGAGGAAAGCAATGCCGAGAACAGTTCGTTGGCTGATTTTCTTAGTGCCACCACCTTGGTGACGCAGGGCGATGACGATGAAGAAGCAAAGGCGGACAGCTTTGTCTCGCTCATGACATTGCATTCGGCCAAGGGATTAGAGTTCCCGGTGGTTTTTTTGGTGGGGCTTGAGGAAGGTGTTTTTCCCCACACCCGCACCCTTTTCGAACCCGATGAGCTCGAAGAAGAAAGGCGCCTTTGCTATGTGGGTATCACGCGTGCCATGGAAAAACTCTTTCTTACTCATGCCCTGCAGCGCATGCTCTACGGCAAGTTCAATGCGAACAAGGTTTCGCGCTTTTTGGGCGAAATACCGAGCCGCTGCCTCATCAGACGTGGCAGTACCAGGGAAGCTTTGGCTTTCGCCGAGCACCCAGCGTTAACACCTGCCCCGAGGGCCGCCAAGATGAAAAGGTAAGTCACCCCAGGTTCGGTGCCGGTACCGTGGTGAGCGTCAGCAAGAAGGCCGATGATGTCTTTGTCACAGTGGCCTTTGCCCCTCCCTACGGCATTAAAACCCTGGCGATGTCGTTTGCTCCCCTTGAAAAAATCAGCTAGGGGTGAATAATTTGTCAATCAAAGCCAAGATTGAACAACTGCGAAGCGAGATTGAGAAGCACGATTATCAATACCATGTGTTAGACGCCCCCCTCATCGCTGACCATGACTATGACCGGCTCATGGAAGAATTGCGCGACCTCGAGGCGAGGCACCCCGAATTTATTGTGCCGGCATCGCCCACGCAAAGGGTGGCCCCCCGCCCTCTACCGGGCTTCGCCGAAGTGCGGCACAGTACCCCCCTCCTCAGTCTGGCCAATGCCTATTCCTATGAGGACTTAGCTGAGTTTGACCGCCGGGTGCGCGATGGATTTGCGGGCCCGGTCGAGTATGTGGTCGAGCTAAAAATAGATGGCCTAGCGGTCGCGCTTCGTTATGAAGCTGGGCTTTTTGTGCTAGGGGCCACCAGGGGTGATGGCGAGGTGGGGGAGGACATTACCGATAACCTGCGCACCATTCTTTCCTTGCCGCTGCGCTTGCGCGAACCCTTGACGCTCGAAGTGCGGGGGGAGGCTTTTTTGCCGGTGGCCACCTTTGCCCAGCTCAACAATGAAAGGCGCGAATCGGCGTTGCCCGAATTTGCCAACCCCCGCAATGCCGCTGCCGGGTCCCTCCGCCAACTCGACCCCAGTGTCGTCGCCCTGCGCAAGCTTGACCTTGTGGTCTACGGTTTAGCGCAACAAGCTGGGGCAGTATCGGCTAGGCACAGCGAGTCGCTCGAGTTTCTCCACCAGTCCGGCTTCAAGGTAAGCCCTCTGCGACAGGTGGTTGCCACAATTAAAGAGGCCTATGCGCTGTGTTTACATTACCAAGGCATACGGCACAATCTCCCCTATGGCATCGATGGTTTAGTCATCAAGCTGAACGACCAGGCGGGGCAGGTGCAGCTAGGCACTACCGCCAAGAGCCCGCGCTGGGCGATAGCCTATAAGTTCCCAGCCGAAGTTGGGATTTCGCGCCTGCTAGATATCGAGATCAGCGTGGGGCGCACTGCCTCCCTCAACCCAACAGCAATCCTTGAACCTCTCACCCTCGCCGGCACCGTGGTGAGTCGGGCTACTTTGCACAACGCTGATTTTATCGCGGCCAAGGACCTACGCTTGGGAGACTATGTCTATGTGCAAAAAGCAGGGGATATCATCCCCGAAGTCGTGGCCCCCGTACTTTCGCGCCGCGGGGCGGAACTTGTTCCCTATATCTTCCCTGCCGCCTGTCCTGTCTGCCAAACACCTGTGGTGCAGAGTGCCGGCGAGGTGGCTTGGCGTTGCCCTAACCCGAAGTGCCCGGCGCTCCTCCGCGAAAAGCTGATCTACTTTGCATCAAAATCCGCCATGGACATCGCCGGCCTAGGCGAGGCGGTAGTGACTAGCTTGGTGCAGCATAAACTGGTGGCTGATGCAGCTGACTTATACAGCCTAACCGTTCCGCAACTCTTAACATTGCCGCGCCTTGGGCAGCGTTCGGCCACCTCTCTGGTGGAGGCGATCGCCAAAAGCAAGCATAATGCCTTAGACAGACTAATTACGGCGCTAGGCATACCACTGGTGGGGGAGAAAGTCGCCTTAACTTTGGCGCGTGAATTTTTAAGCCTCGATGTCTTAGCGCAGGCAACTGAAGCCGAACTCATGGCCATACCAGAAATTGGCCCCAAGATGGCAGAAAGCATTTCGATTTTCTTTGCGAAGGCGGACAGCATCAACCTTATCGAGAAGCTTCGCGCCGCAGGATTAAATTTTGTCTATGCCCTGTCGGCACGGGGAAATGCCCTCGCCGGCAAGACCTTTGTCATCACCGGCACCTTGCCCGGCCTTAGCCGGGAGGCCGCCGCGGAGTTAATCATGGCGCATGGTGGTACGGTGGCCGGCTCGGTGAGCGGCAAGCAGCCGCGGAGCTAATCATGGCGCATGGTGGCGCGGTGGCCGGCTCGGTGAGCGGTAAGACCAGCTTTCTCTTGGCCGGAGAGAAAGGCGGCGGCAAGCTCACCCAGGCTATGAATTTAGGGGTAGCGGTTATTTCACTGGCCAAATTACATGAAATGTTAGCCAATTAAAGATGTAACGGTAACGGCGGTGCCTGTCCCGGTCTCGATATTTCCCGCAAAATGTATCAAAAATGACTCGAATATTAGCAGGATTCTCGAAAGTAGAAATAGAATAAAACATCCATGGTTTATTAATATTGTGCAATAACTCAGGGGGGTGTTGTCGGCAGGGGTCGGGGGTACATAGTCGCGCAG
>QLUC01000157.1 GCA_018725275.1 Bacillota bacterium
CTGGGCTTCTACTAATGCCAGCACCGCCTGTAAAGCGTCGGGCAAGCTAGCGGGGTCTTTGCCACCCGCTTGGGCCATGGTTGGCTTGCCGCCACCACTTCCGCCGGTGCGCTTGGCCACCTCGCGCACTAGGTTACCCGCATGCAGGCCCCGAGAAATTAGGTCATCGCTCACCATACTTACTAAAGAAACTTTCCCGTCGTGAACGGCCCCGAGCACTATAACCCCGGACGGGAGGATGTTCTTGACCGCATCGGCGGTGGCGCGGAGGGTCTCCATGTCTCTGACCTCTACCTGCCTGGCTACAACCTTGATGCCGGCGACGAGGGGCGCGGTGGCGACATATTCAACGGCCTGCAGGCCGGCTAACTTACCTTGCAGGCGGGCGAATTCTCTTTCGACGTCTTTACTGTGCTGCATTATGCTATCCAGACGCCGCAAGGCTTCGTCGGGGGTGGTCTTCAGTTCGTCGGCGACACCCTGCAAGAGAGCGGTGCGCTCCTGTACCAATCTATAGGCTAATAGGCCGGTCACGGCTTCTACCCGTCGCAGTCCAGCCCCTATGCCACCCTCGCCAAGGAGCAGGCAAAGACCTACAGCGGCGGAATTCGCGAGATGGGTCCCCCCGCATAACTCCAAGCTAACTTCGCCAACACCGACCACACGCACATTGTCGCTATACTTTTCCCCAAAGAGCGCAGTGGCACCCCTCTCCTTGGCTTTAGACAGTGACATTTCTTCGCTATGCACCGGTAGACTAGACAGAACATTATAGTTCACTTGTTCTTCGACTGCCTTAATTTCTTCCTCGGTTAAGGCTGACTGATGGGAGAAGTCAAAGCGCAGGCGATCAGGCTCGACCAATGAGCCGGCTTGATGAACATGCGCGCCCAAAATCTGGCGGAGGGCGGCGTGGAGCAAGTGCGTTGCCGTGTGGGCACGAGCGAGGGCGGCGCGGCGGTCCGTTGCCACTAAGCATTGTACCCGTTGCCCAACCGCAAGCACCCCGCTCGTCACCGACCCGAGGTGCAAGGCAAGGTCGCCATAATACTTGATGGTGTTTTCCACTTTGAACTCACCGCTCGGAAAAGTTATGACGCCACTATCACCTGCTTGACCGCCCGATTCCGTATAGAAGGAAGTACCATCAAGCAAAACTGCCCCCCTGCTCCCTGCCTGTAACTCCTGCACTTTGTGCTCTCCTTGCAAGAGACCCAGCACTGTCCCGCTACTTTCGGTGGCAGTATGGCCGCTAAATTTAGTGGAGGGAAGTTCAGGAAAGAGGTTGGTCTTCCCGAAGTCGCCACTTTGTTCGCTGCGGGCGGCGCGGGCACGCTCGCGCTGGGCACTCATGGCCTTCGCAAAGCCTTCTTGCTCAACGATAAAGCCCTGTTCGCGGGCGAGGTCGACGGTAAGGTCTAATGGAAAACCAAAAGTGTCGTAAAGTCGAAAGGCCTGCTCGCCAGAAATGACCTTCGTGTCCTGTTCTCTAAGTATTTTCGCCATGCTCAAAAAGAGCGCGGTTCCGTCATCGAGCGTCTCTAAAAAGCGCTCCTCTTCTAAGCGCACTACACGGGATACATAGGGCACTCTTTCTTGTATTTCGGGAAAGGGCACTCGCATCACGTTGGCGACCAAGGGCACCATATCACAGAGAAATGGCTCCTGTAGCCCCAAGGTCTTGCCAAAACGCACGGCGCGGCGTAACAGGCGGCGAATGACATAACCGCGGCCCTCATTAGTTGGGAGTACCCCATCGGATACCGCCATGACCACTGCCCGCACATGGTCGGCAATGACATTCATAGCCATCTTGTGGTCATCTTGACTATAGCCATGCCCTGACAACTGTTCCACGTGTCGTATGTATGGCATAAAAAGGTCGGTGCCGTAATTAGTGGGAACGCCTTGCACAATCGAAGCCAAGCGCTCTAGGCCCATACCGGTATCGATGTTTTTACGCGGCAATGGCGTGTAAGTATGATCATCATTGTGATTGAACTGGGAAAAAACCAAGTTCCAGACCTCTAGATAACGTTCGCAATCGCACCCCGGCAGGCAGACATCCTGTGAGCATGAGTATGCGGGGCCGCGGTCAAAATATATTTCTGAGTTTGGACCACAGGGGCCTGGCCCGATATCCCAAAAATTGTCAGCGAGCAAGATGACTCTCTCCGCAGGCAAGCCTACTTGTTCAGTCCAAATACTTAGTGCCTCCGTATCCTCCGGGTGGATAGTGACCCATAGCGACGAGGGGGCAAAACCGACCACTTCGGTCATGTACTCCCATGCCCACATGATGGCCTCGACCTTGAAATACTCCCCTATCGAAAAATTGCCAAGCATCTCAAATAAAGTATGGTGGCGAGCCGTGCGCCCCACATTATCGATATCATTGGTGCGAATAGACTTCTGACTGCTGGCGAGCCGAGGGTTAGGAGGCACTTCTTGGCCCGAGAAGTAGGGCTTTAACGTTGCTACGCCACTGTTAATCCATAACAGTGTGGGGTCATTGTTAGGTACAAGGGACGCACAATCCAAGACCGTGTGGCCTTTGCGGCGAAAGAATTCTAAAAAAGACTGTCGCAATTCGTCAGATGACTGATACTTCATTGAAAACCCTCCTTTATATAGCAAAAAGACCCTCACCCCTCGGGGACGAGAATCTGGCGGTATCACTTTTGCCTACCGCACAAGGCGTTAAACCTCATGTGTCCACCGCTACTACTTTTGTCTGCGATTATTATAGAGTTATGGGTCTGGGCTGTCAAGCTTGGGGCGTGCGGGCCGCGAGCTGTTCAATGGTCACCTTGATGATGGCGGCAAACGGCACAGCAAGGAGTAGCCCTAAGAAGCCCCCCAATTCCCCCCCTAAGAGCAAGGCAAAGATTATGGTCAAGGGGTGAAGATTGAGCGACTGC
>QLUC01000158.1 GCA_018725275.1 Bacillota bacterium
ATGTTCAGGCTTGCATCTCACTGTCCGAATAACAACATCCATACATAATCAGCAAGGCGAGCACCAATAGCTATTCCATTTACACGGAACGCGGGACACTCCCTTACTTTACTTGGTTGCTATCGACAGCAATACACCAGCCACACCTCCAAGTAAAGCGCAAATTATGAGTACCGTTTTTGCTGCTCTTGCGGTAAGTTCAAGTGCGGGTACTTTGACCACAGTTGCTCCACAAATCACTCCAAATAAAATCCCAAAGAGCACAAAAGCTATATACCTAGCGGACATTAGTAGCCAATTAAAATCCGTCATCTTGGAGCCATGGCTGCGCCACCCGTAGCGCCCCCTACTGCTCCAACGGCTCCTCCAGTGATGATTATGGCAGCTGCTGCTTTTTTAGTAAGTACCAAAGCAGGCACTAAACGCACTAAACGCAGGGGACGGTTCCTCTTGTTCTCACCGGCGGCAATGTGGTATTATTTCTCTGAGGTGATGGGTCGTGCCGAGATAAGCGCTACTTCATGGCGCTAGCTAGGGAACGGAAGGAACCGTCCCCTGAGTTGTCCCCTGAGTTCATACAGAAAGATATCGCTGTCCCCAACTGTGCAGGAGACTAACGATACCTTTTCAGACAAAAGCTCTTGTCTGGCGTCTTAGGTGGTGACTACTCGTCAAAGAAGTGTTTACGCATGGCTAGGAGCAGGCTCGGGCAAAGCCGTATCCCCGGCATAATCTCCGGGAGCACCGCGTCGATGCCACAGCGTGGGCAGAGCGCTGTCTGACCAACGCTCTCCCTGTCATCTATTCCCGGTATGTCAATCCATTCCTCTATATTTGCGGGGCTAAACCACCGCAGGCAGGAAAAGCATCCACAGCGTTCACTAGACAGGATGTGCTCGCGATGGTGACTGCAGCGGCTATGAACTATATAAAGCTGCTCTATGGAAAAAGATATCACATATATCACCTCCTGCTTGCAAGAGTGTTACTTGCTCCGCGCCTACTGCTTTCGGCTTCCCGCTGTTAGTGGTTCGCTGTAAACCGAAACCCTGTGGTCAGACCCCGTAGGTCAGGCGACGCCACAGCCACTCGGCTGGGCCCTGCGGGTATTTCGCCAACCACCACTTGCTGTAGAACGCCTGCGAAGCGTAGATCAACAAAGTCAACAAGGGGATGTAGCTTAGGCTGATGTTGCCCATTAACCCAAGCCCATGCCCATAGAACAGCCAGGCACAGATTATGCACTGCACCAAGTAGTTAGTAAAGGCCATCCGACCAAGGGGGGCGAGATATGCCCAGAGTGCGGTGAATTTACCCCCCTGCCATAGCAGCATGATGCCGCTGACATAGAACAAAGAAAGAAAGGGCGTGCTCACTTCTCTGAGCACCCCTGCCCAGAAGAGGCTCCCCGCGAACTGTAATCCGAGGTGAAGGAGCGAAAGCCCTATGCCCACTACCGCCCCCAGGCGAAAGAGTCGACCAATTAAGGGTAGGTAAGCAGCCGTGTTTTGCAATATGCCCGTCTTGGCCGCATACACCCCGAGCAAGAAGAGCCCCAGAATGCGCGGCAACATGGCCACTGTGTTAAGCAAGGCGACCGCGACCTCATTTTGCAGGCGGTACTGTACCCCTGCCCAGTACGTCCCTTGCGCGTACACCGCGCGCGCCGGGTCAAAGAGGGGCAGGTCCGGGGTCCCTAGCATACCCCCCACCATCACGGTCATTGCGAGCGCTCCGGCATGGATTAACAGCGAAATAACCAGTAGCACCACAATCCATGTCCGTAGACGAGCCAGGCTCATGCGACTAAAGAGCGGCAACAAGAAACCAATGAGAGCATAGGCAGCAAGCACATCGCCCCACCAGACAAAGATGAGGTGCAGTAGCCCCGCCGCCAAAAGAACGAACAAGCGGCGGCGAAAGAGCTTGTTGTTCTGTGCCTGTTTATCTGCCCCGCGCTCTAAGAAGAGATAGAAGCCCAGACCAAACAAAAAAGCGAATATTGTGTAGAATTTGCCCTGAAACAGGACCTGAATTGTCCAGACAACCGCGCGGTCAAGTGCGCCGACGAGGAGGTCCGGCCGCGCGAGGGCATCTCGGCCGAAACTAAAGTCAGTGAGCGTGTAGTTAAACATCAGCATGTTGACCAAGAGCACCCCAAAAAGCGCAAAACCCCGGATAATGTCGAGGATGGCTATCCTCTCTTTAACGGGTACGGGACCAACGGCAGTATTCATCATGGGCCTCCTCTCAAAATTACGACTAAGGGGACGACGTCTGTGGTCGGGCGAACTAAAGTTGTGGCAGGGGCACCAAGATTTCGTCTTGGCATCCTGTTTGCGCCAGTCGCCTATGTACAATAGGATGGCATTGTGCGGCAAGTATCCCCGTTCGACAAGTGGGTGTTTATAGCAGCCCTCCCCGTCAAAACCGAGGAAATCGCCGCTTTTCAGGGACGAAATTAACCTTGCTCAAAGAAAGCTGCATCGCCAGTTCCATGGGTGGCGGGTAGAGTTTCGTGTCTGCCACCATCTGTTGGCCTAGGGCTCGGTGGATGCTAAGCTTGCTCTTGGCTCTGGTCATCGCCACGTAGAGCAGGCGCATGGCCTCTAGGCTACATCATATCTGCCACTTAACAGATACGTGAGTATACCGCCCTGCAGCAGGAGCATGGCGGTTGTTTGTGCTAGGTACATCCCAGTCTCTGCCCAAGGGGTGTGCAACACTGAATTGCCAGCGGCGACAAACAAGCCGACGACGATGACAACCTTTGGCCACCGTTCTTTGCGAACAGCTAGAACGAAAAGCCAGCTCATCAACGCGAGACCAAGGGCTGTCGCATACAGGCTAAAGCTTAAGACGTTAAGCGCAACGAGAGAATTAAGGCCGTCT
>QLUC01000159.1 GCA_018725275.1 Bacillota bacterium
AGCAGGGTAACTGCCGCCATCAAAAAGAACTACCTCGGCAAAAAACTCTTGCGGCATGACAACTTTTAGGAGCTGTTCCCGCCCGAGAGGGTCTGTCTTGACCAATCTGACGGCTCCCTCCAACACAAACCACACCCCAAGCCCGGGTTCGGCTTCCGCAAAGAGCATCTCCCCTTCGCTAACACGTCTAGTGCGCACGATGGAGCCAATAAATTGCAGTTCCTCAAGTGGAAGTTCACTAAAGAGCGGTAATTTTCGCAGCAAGGCGCTACTGATTGAAATGCTTCTTACCCCCCTCACCAGCGTTTCAAGCGTTTTCGCGGCAAAAGAAAAAGCAACCTGAAATGCAGGTTGCTTCTAAATTGCTTATCTTCTCTTGCTGGAGAAGCAATCGCGGCAGTAGACCGGACGACCAGCGGTCGGCTTGAAAGGTACCTGAGTGTGTGCACCGCACTCGTCGCATGAAACGCTGTGAAGCTCACGGTTGCCCATAGGAGCGGCACTGCCACCATCATTGCGCTTGCGGCTGTCACGACAGGTCTTGCAACGGCTGGGCTCGTTCTGGAAGCCGCGCTCTGCGTAAAATTCCTGCTCACGAGTAGTGAACGCAAATTCGACTCCGCAGTCTTTACAGTTTAGGTTCTTGTCCTGCATCATTAGAGAAAATCCCCCCGATAAATATGATACATGGGCTCCCCTGGGTTTGCCACTTGGAAGAGGTACAACCAGATTTGCGCAAGTTCATGATTACTATATCAGAACTCGCGCATCTTGGCAATACAAGAATTGCCTATGTAGTATTTTTATTTTTAGAAATGTTTGGAGGTAGTTTATGTTACACCGTTACTCGCGTACTGAATTACTGGTGGGGCCACAGGGCCTAGAGAAACTCAGCTCTGCTAGGGTCGCCGTCATTGGCGTGGGCGGAGTCGGCTCTTTTGCCGTCGAGGCCTTAGCACGAGCCGGCATAGGAAGCCTAACCCTCGTCGACTACGATGACATCTGCCTTACTAATATCAATAGGCAACTGCACGCCTTGACCGGCACCATCGGTCGCGCCAAGGTGGAGGTCATGGCCGAAAGGGTGCGCCAAATCGACCCGAACATCGTCGTGACGGCGCAAAAGACCTTCTACTCGAAAGATAATGAGCAGGATATCATTTACCCGGGGCTTAGCTATGTCATCGACGCCGTCGACACCGTCACCGCCAAGCTCGCCATCATCGCCCGCTGCCATGCCTTGCAGATCCCCGTCATCAGCTGCATGGGAGCCGGCAACAAACTCGACCCGGCACAGTTTCAGGTGGCCGACATCAGCAAGACCGAGTTTTGCCCCTTGGCGAGAATCGTGCGCAAGGAACTGGGCAAGCGGGGCATTCGGCGCGGCGTCAAGGTCGTGTACTCAGCCGAGCCGCCCCTAATGCCCCTAGCTTCATCCGTTGACTGCACCAAGAATTGTGTCTGTCCGGGGCAGGATGCTAACTGTGCCCGCAAGCGGCAGATTCCCGGCAGTATCTCCTTTGTGCCCGCGGTGGCCGGCCTCCTGGCTGCGGGTGCGGTGGTGCGAGATTTGCTCGGCCTAGCCGAGCAACCGCGCTAAGGCGGCCAACTCGATGTTGCCGCCGCTGACTACACACACCATCTTTTTGCCCAGACCCTGCAATGGCGGTTGCAACACCGCTGCTACCGCCACGGCTCCTGAGGGCTCAGCCAAAAGCTTGGTGCGCTCTAAGATGAGTTTCATGGCGGCTACTATCTCGCCTTCACCTACGGTCACTAGTTTATCCACATAACGCTTGGTCAAGGCATAGGGTAGCTTGCCGGGGCGCCGACTGCGCAGCCCATCAGCCACCGATGGTTGCCAAGCCTCGCCTAGAAGCTCGCTCGCTTGGCCTTCTTGCCAAGAGTAGCTGAGGCGAGGGCTGACCAAGGGCTCCACGCCGATGACCTGCACCTTAGGGCTACTTTCCTTGGTCGCCAACGCCACGCCGGAGAGCAGTCCGCCGCCGCCGACAGGTGCCACTAGATAGTTTACCTCGGGGTACTCCGCCAGCACCTCGAGACCGAGGGTGCCTTGACCGGCGATAACCCGCGCATCATCATAGGGGTGCACCAAGACCAGACCCTCGCTCTGCACGAGGTGTTCCGCATGAGCGAGGCGTGCTTCAGCGGTCAGCCCATAGAGCACCGTCTCGCCGCCGTAACTCTGACAGGCCCCTCTCTTAGCCGCACTCACATTCTCGGGCATCACCACCACTGCCCTCACCTTGGCCTGCCGCGCCGCATAGGCCAGGGCCTGCCCGTGATTACCACTAGAGCCCGTCACTACCCCCCTATGTTGTTCCGCGGTGGTGAGCTGCAAGACAGCATTTAACGCCCCCCTGATCTTAAAAGAGCCTGTCTTCTGCAAATTCTCGCACTTGAGGTAGATTTCGTTACCGCTCAAGAGGCTTAGACTGCGGGAGTAAACTAAGGGAGTGCGGTGGATGTGCGTGCCTATCCTCCGGGCAGCGGCAACAACTTCACTTAGACCGATCATGTCTTGCCCTCCTCTACCTTGTCTGGTGTCGTTCCCTATATTTCGCCCCAGGGACCGGCTGTCCTGCAAATGATAGCGATTTTGACAGCCCATTGCGAAAAAGTACGGCCATGTCCTTGTCAATGCAGAGTCTACGGCCTTGGTGCGTTGACACACAAAACCGGCGACCTCGGCGGGGTCCTTGGGTTACGGACCTCATGGTTACGACCGGGGAGGGTCGGCGTGCCATGTCACGCCGCTACCTAGGATGCTGTAGCGTCGCCACAAATGTGTAGGGTAAACTAACGAGGGTCTGCCTGAGCCAGGGGGCACTTTCTGGACGCGCCATTTCATCATCGCCATCTTTCTGGCAC
>QLUC01000016.1 GCA_018725275.1 Bacillota bacterium
TTTTTGTGCCGGCGCTACAGCGTCCCATTTTATCGGCGCGGCACTTCTAAAGGTAGCGGCGTGACATGGCACGCCGACCCTTCCCGGTCGTAACCGTAACCATGAGAATCGTAACCCAAACCTCCGAGGTCGCCGGTCATTATTTTAGACCCCGCTAGGGACTCTCTCGGCATCGACTTCACCAAGAAAAGGCTCCGTCTAGGTGAGTTGAAAAATGATTTAGCAGCCGCTAGAAAATTATCGTTTCCCTACAAATTTGTGTCGACGCACCAAGGCCGCAGACCCGGTATTTATAAGGGCACTGCGGCCTTATTTTCGCGCGGGGCTGTCAAAGTCGGGATTATAGTCCACATTGCGCCCGGGACTAGAAGTTTCCTCGGCAACTTGGCATTTCAACATTCGAGCAAACAAAAAGATTTGCATTCTTTTCGCCAGAAAGAAGGAATAAGCCGAGCGATTTCGAATTAAGTCATTTATGGCGCAGGAGTGTATTTTCAGGCATCGGGGAAATTCCGCGGGGGATGGCATCTCCTAGGTGCTCTTGGAAATGGCTTGGCGTTGTAAGTCAAGATATTAATTGGAGGAGGGAAAGTGTTGAAGAAAATTACAATTGTCATTGCCGTCATCGCCTTATTGGCAGCCGGATTTATAGTGCCGCGCATGCAAGTGACCGAGGCCTCCGGCATCCGGGTCATGTTAGACGGCAAGTTCCTAACCCTAGCGGTGCCTCCGGTCATGCAAGGAGGGCGCCTGCTCGTTCCATTCCGGGCTCTGTTCGAAGGACTGGGCGCTAGTGTGGGCTGGCATGATGCTACCAGTACCGTCACGGGCACGCGTGGCGCGACCACGGTTTCCATGGTTATCGGTAGCCGCAATGCGATAATCAATGGTCGTCCGCAAACCCTAGATGTCGCACCGGTGGTTATGAACGGGCGTACTCTCGTGCCACTGCGCTTTGTTTCGGAGACCCTCGGCTCCACCGTCAACTGGGTAGAGCGCCACCAGACCGTAGTTGTGCGCAACCCTGTGCCTCCCGGTACCTTTAGAGTGGGCATTATGACCGGTACTGCGGTGCAAAACGAGGAAGAACTTAGGGCCGCCGAAAACATGAAGAGGAAGTATGGCGACCGCGTAGTACTCACTACATACCCAGCCCGCTTTACCGTCGAAACCGAAACCACGATATCCAATATGATGGCGCTGGCCTCTGACCGCAACGTGCGGGCCATCGTCGTTGTGCAAGCCGTCGTTGGCACGGGTGCTGCTATTGATGCCGTGCGCAGAATTAGACCCGATATGCTCTTTGTTGTCGGCCTTCCGGCCGAAGACCGCGACGTTATGGCTGCCAGATCAGACATTTTGCTGGCCACCGACGATATTTCTCGGGGCAGAACCATCGTCGAGCAAGCTCACCGCATGGGCGCAAGAACCATCGTTCACTATTCTTTCGCGCGCCATATGGCTAACGCCATGCTCTTTGAGCGTCGTCAGCTCATGGAACAGACAGCTACTCGCCTTGGGATGAGGTTTATCTTTGTCGACGCTCCCGACCCAACCGGCGAGGGCGGAGTATCCGGAACACAGCAATTTATCATGGAAGATGTGCCGCGGAGAGTGGCCAGCCTTGGCAAAGACACGGCCTTTTTTGGGACCAACTGCGGCATGATGGAACCACTGATTAGGCAAGTCATCGCTACGGGAGCCATCTTCCCCGAGCAATGTTGCCCTTCCCCCTATCATGCTCTGCCCGGTGCTCTGGGGATTTCTATTCCTAGAGACAGACAAGGCGACCTGCCTTTCGCCATTAACGCCATCCGCGAGGCCCTCGTGCGTGCCGGTGCTGAGAAGAGAGTTTCGACTTGGCCTGTGCCGGTCAATATGCTTTTCGTTGAGGCTGGTGTCGAGTATGCTATGGCGGTGCTTAGTGGCCAAACCACCGGACGCGTGGACTTGATTACCCTCGAAGGAATGCTCATGGACCTGGCCGGTGGACCGGTAACTCTCTCGAACCTGACTACCGCTCGTGGAACCCATAACCATTTCTTCCTGTTTTTATCTAGCTCCATTGATTTCTCCGCCCCACCTGCACGGTAAGTAGGCGCTAACCGGCGCAGGGTTACCGGTTTAAGGTAGCCCTGCGCTATCATTTTGACAGTCAAGGAGGTTTGACCGTGAAACATGACAACTATGTGCTAGAAATGAAAAACATCGGCAAACTCTATTCCGGCAATCGTGTCCTAAAAGACGTCACTTTGAGGTTAAGGCCCGGAGAAATCCACGCCGTTCTAGGCGAAAATGGCGCCGGCAAGTCCACCTTGATGAACATACTTTTTGGCATGCCGGTCATTCATGCCACCGGTGGTCATGAGGGCGAGATTTTTATCGATGGTCAAGCGGTCTCTATCGCCTCCCCCTTTGAATCTATGAAATTTGGCATCGGCATGGTCCACCAAGAATTCATGCTTATTCCTGGCTTTACAATTACGGAGAATATCAAGATTAACCGCGAAATTACCCGGCCAAACATTGCCAGTCGCATCTTTGGACCGGCACTCAAAAGTCTCGATATGGAGGCCATGAACTCTGACGCCCGCAAAGCGCTCGACACCATCGGTTTGAATATTGAGGAATGGACTAAGATTGCTGGGATGCCGGTTGGCTATATGCAATTCGTCGAGATTGCGCGCGAAATAGACAAGGCCGATATGAAGATCATTGTCTTTGATGAGCCGACGGCTGTGCTTACCGAAAGTGAGGCTGACGCTTTACTTAAAGCCATGAAAGTGATTGCCGATTCAGGCATCGCGATTCTTTTTATCACCCATCGCCTCGATGAGGTGATGACCATAGCCGACAATATCACTGTGCTGCGTGACGGTGAGTTAGTGCGCACGCTCGCAAAAACAGAAACCAACGCTTTTCATTTAGCCGAGCTAATGGTTGGTCGCAAAGTCGAAAAAATAGTCCAAGAGAGTAGCAATGTAGCAAAATCTGAGATTGCGCTCTCTATCAAGGGACTAAAGGTGCACATGCCCGGTGAAAACGTGCGCCAAGTGGACCTTGATATCTTTGCCGGTGAAATTATCGGCATCGGTGGTCTAGGTGGGCAGGGGAAGATAGGCATTGCCAATGGCATTATGGGTCTTTATCCTGCTGCTGGGCAGGTGAGCATCTTTGGTAAACCACTGGCGTTAAGTGACACCAAGGCGGCTTATGAGGCCGGCCTCGCCTTTGTTTCGGAGGATCGCCGGGGGGTGGGCCTGCTACTGGACTCTTCTATTGAAATTAACATCGCGTTTACCGCCATGCAGATGCGCAACAGTTTTTTGTATCGTTTTGGGCCATTTTCTCATTTGGCCTATGGGAAAATTAGAAAAAATGCCTTAAAAAAGATTGCCGACTTAGACATTAGATGTACCGGTCCCACGCAACTCACGCGCCGCCTTAGCGGCGGCAATCAACAAAAAGTGTGCATTGCCCGTGCCTTGGCACTAGACCCTAGGATTCTTCTTGTTTCTGAGCCTACACGGGGCATTGATGTCGGGGCCAAAAAAATTGTGCTTGAGACCTTGGTCAAACTCAATCGCGAGTTGGGGATGACCATAATTATGACCTCTAGTGAACTCGCTGAATTGCGGTCCATCTGTCAGCGGATTGCCATTGTCTGTGGGGGGCGCGTCGAGGGAATCCTCTCTCCGGACGCAAGTGATGTCGATTTCGGCTTGATGATGGCTGGGGATTACCACAAATTCCGCGGCAAGGAGGTCATCTAAAGTGAATAAACTACTGTCATCTGCGCTGGCCAGTTTTGGGTTTGCGCGGCTCATCATTGTCGCCTTTCTTATTGTGCTGGTTATTGGCGCCGCGGTGCTCGGCATACCTCTAGGGCCGCTTCTGTCGAATGCCTTAGTGCGCACAGGGATGAATGGTATCTTTGTCCTAGCCATGCTTCCTACTATAATCTCTGGCATTGGACCCAATTTTGGTCTTCCGCTAGGCATTCTCTGCGGCTTGGTCGGCGGACTTTTAGCCATCGAGCTCGATATGCGCGGTTTCCCGGCGTTTTTTCTCGCCGTTACGGTTGGCATCCCTCTTTCTGCTACTGTCGGAGCTATGTATGGGTGGCTACTTAACAAAGTCAAAGGCTCCGAGATGATGGTGAGCACCTATGTGGGGTTCTCATTCGTCTCGCTGATGAACATCGGGTGGATAATTATGCCTTTTGCCAGCCCGGAAATGGTCTGGCCAATCGGACGCGGGCTCAGGGTAACTATTTCTCTTGCCGACCGCTTTGCCAGTGTCCTTGACAAGTTCTGGGCTTTTCAAATCTTTGGTGTCGTTGTCCCCACCGGGCTGCTGTTGGCCTTTTTGCTCATGTGCGGCCTGATGTGGCTCTTTGTGCGCAGCAAGGCAGGCATGGCGATGAAGGCAGTCGGTGACAGCAGGCAGTTCGCCTTGGCCAGCGGCATCAATGTCGACAAATACCGTCTCTTGAGCGCCGTCCTCTCTACTGTGCTCGGTGCAGTCGGGATCGTGGTTTTTTCGCAGAGCTTTACCTTTTTACAACTATATGAAGCCCCCATGGGCATGGGTTTCCCGGCAGCTGCGGCCATTCTCATCGGTGGCGCTACCGTGCGCCGAGCAAATATCTTAAACGTCATTTTGGGTGTATTCCTCTTTCAGAGCTTATTGGTAGTTTCCTTGCCGGTGATCAACAAGGTGATTATGGTCGGAGGCGTGGCGGAGATTGCGCGCATCATTGTCTCTAACGGCATCATCCTTTACGCCTTAGCACAAGTCAGCAGGGGTGATTAACATGAAGAGAAGCTTTTTGTTCGACAACATGGTCGTGCTATTGTTTGTCGCCATAACCGGTCTTGGGATATGGTTTTCTGGGTTGTCGCTTGGCTTTGTGGTGATGGATCTAGTGACGCGCATCGCCCGTAACGGACTCATGGTTGTGGCCCTTCTTATCCCGGTCACGGCGGGTATGGGGCTTAATTTTGCCGTTATTCTCGGGGCCATGGCCGCACAAATTGCCATTATTGCCGTGGTCCACTGGCAAATTGCCGGCATAAACGGTATTTTGCTGGCGACGCTCTTGTCCACACCGTTAGCTATACTCTTTGGCCTCTTTATCGGGCGACTGCTAAATAAGACCCGTGGGCAAGAGATGATTACCAGCATGATTGCCGGATTTTTTGCCGACGGACTGTATATGTTGCTCTTAATGGTCATCGTGGGCACGCTCATTCCGCTGCGTAATCCGCAAATAATGCTGCCCCATGGTATCGGGATACTTAATACGGTCGACCTCGCCATTCTAAGAGGGGCGGTGGATGACTTGTACCGCATGTCCTTCCCTCATTTTATGGTTTTAGTGGCCGCTATATTCCTATCCATCGGCGCCTGGTTTCAGTACAGTACCCGAGGCAGCAGGCAGCCGAGCGCCAAGAGGGCCCTCCCGTTCTTTTTAATCGCCGGCGCGGCGGCGCTTAGTTTTGTGCTGACGCGGTCGCCCGATTCTTCGTTCGTTATCGTGAGCGTGCCGGTAGTGACCTTTGCGATTATCGGCCTAGCTTGCGCTTTCTTGGGCTTCATTGCCACCACCAAGCTAGGGCAGGATTTTCGCACGGTTGGGCAGGACCAACATGTAGCCAAAATCTCGGGCATTGATGTGGATAAAACCAGAATCATCGCCATCACCATTTCTACGGTTATGGCTGCCTGGGGACAGATTCTCCTGCTCTCGAATTTAGGCAATCTTAGCACCTACGGTAGCCACATTTCGGTTGGTGTCTTTGCCATCGCCGCCTTGCTCATTGGTGGAGCAACGGTGACCAAGGCCACTGTTGGGCAGGCCCTGACCGGTTTGGTGCTCTTTCACACCCTATTCTTGGTATCGCCGATGGCGGGTCGCAATTTGCTCGGTGATGCCCAATTAGGGGAGTTTTTCCGTGTGTTTATCGCCTACGGGGTTATTGCCGTCTCGCTCGCTATGTATGCCTGGAAGCGAGCGTACGCCGGAAAGAGGCAGTTGCGCTCTTAATCGGTCACTACCGGTGCATAATAAAAGCGTTCCACCGCAGGGGTGGAACGCTTTTGTCATTAGCATCAGTACTTTATCAGCAAGCGGGCCAGCCAGCTCCTCTGCACATCAATGGCATGCTCGGGGCAGAGCTCCTGGCAGCAAAAGCAGCGGATGCAATCTCGAAGCACTAGCTCGGGGATTTCGCCCTTTTTCATACGCAAGGCCTTAGGAGGGCAGCTTTGCACGCAGATGTTGCAAGAAATACACAACTTAGGCGAAAAGCGTGGCCTAGGCTGGAGGTAAAGGGCTACTTTGTCGGCCAGCCGGCGCGGCAGAAAGCCGTCAAGCAGGTGAGCACGGGATGCAGCTTGGGGACGCTGCAGTTGATGTTTAGCGGGGGAGATGCCCCTTAGCTCAATTTCGTCGTAGCTCACCCAAGTCGATGAGCCGCCAAAGGCCCGCTCCGCCGCCACAATAGTGGGCACCTCGGCTAATTCCAAACCCATTATCTTTGCCGCTACCATGTCCAGCGCATGCATATTGCGGCTGGCCAAGATGTAGCCGAGATGCTTCGGCCGGCCTCCCGAAGGGCCCTCGCCCTCCATGGCCTCGATCGCATCCACTATGGTCAGTTCGGGCGCGGCCAACTCGGCGATGCCCACCAGAGCCGCGCAAAAATCCTCTATCATGGGTGTGCGCATATGGTATTCAATCTTGGTCAAACCGGGTATTAAACCAAACATATTCTTTACCGCACAAGTCATGGTCGTAAGGCCGTGGGTCTTTAGTTTAGGTAGGTTAATGAGCACATCGGCCCTCATAGCCGGCGCGAGCAGTTCGGCGCTACTGATGGGGGTGCCGGTGGCCAACGACACTTTCGCGAGGGCTAGGTCATAGTTTAGAGTGGCACCGGTCTCTTTGGCCACCGCCACAAACCCGCACTTTTCGTAGGCCGCTTTAAGGAAGTTGGCCGTGTAGGGGCCGCCGGGGCTGTCAATGATGAGCGGTCTTCCACCACAGCGCATGACCTCGAGACACACTGCTCTGACCAGCGCCGGGTGGGTGGTGATGGCCCGACCGGGGTCCTTACCCATCAACATATTAACCTTCAAAGCCACGGTAAAGCCCGGTCGAACTAAATCGGCCAGTCCGCCGGGGAAGATGAAAGATAACGCTTCCCTTACTGCGCCAACAACAACATCGTTCTCATAATCAGGAGCATGGGTAATGGCAACAATAGCCACGCGGCACCTCCTCCCGCCAAACATCTCGATGGAGTTACTACCGCTTCAGCGAAACTCATCCTGAGCACCCACTACCTCGCTTGGCGAGAAGGGCCTTCCGTTGAGTGGGGCTCCCGCTAAGGCGGGGAAGTGCGATTCGAAAGTTGGGCGTGGCACATTGTAGAGAATGCCTAAGGGGATGTGTTCGCCCCATTGTCTGGCCAAGGTGAGTGCGGCCTGCCAATCGCTCGTCTCATGCCCTGCGGGGAAGTAACATCTTTCCTTGTACCAGGCATAGGTGTTGATTTTATTAAAAGTAACGCAGGGCTGCAAAATATCCACCAACGCATAGCCCGGAAAGGCAATCGCCGCCATCATAGTTTCTTTAAGGTGCTTTCTTTCGCCGGCAAAACAGCGGGCCACAAAGCCCGCGCCCATGGTTAAGGCCACTGCCAAAGGCTGAAAGGGGGGCAGCACTACTCCGGTCGTCTGCACATTGGTCTGCATGCCCAGCTCGCTGGTGGGGCTGGCCTGCCCCTTGGTTAGGCCATAGACTTGATTGTTGTGCACAAAGTGGGCGAGGTGGGGGTTGCGGCGGATAGTATGGATGAAGTGGTTGCCACCCTCGCCGTAGCTGTCGCCATCGCCCGACTCCACGATTACCGTCAGCGCAGTGCTCGCCACCCTCGCCCCCACCGCCGGCGGTAGGGCGCGGCCATGGAGTCCATTGAAGCCGTTCAAGCGGAGGTAGTGCGGCATCTTGGCGGCTTGCCCGATGCCGGAGCACATCAGAACCTGGTGTGGGGCGAGGTCAAGTTCGGCGAGGGCCTCCGCCAAGGCCTGCCTGATGGGGAAGTTCCCGCAGCCCGGGCACCAAGCGGTGTCTTTAGTTAAGTAGTCTGCGGCCTTAGACATTTTTCTCTACCTCCCGTACGATTTCCTCTCCGCTCCAAGGGCGTCCATCATACTTGAGCAGGAGGTGGGTGGTCTGCAGGCCGCTTTCGCGGCGCAAAAGGGCGCTAAATTGGCCGGTGGCGTTGCCCTCTATGCAGAAACTATACTGCGCCTCTGGCAACAGGGTGGTTACGTTGTTGAGGGGCAGAGGCCAGAGGTCGCTAAAGTGGAGCATGGCGGCATTTTTACCCCTAGCCTGAAGACTGTCGATAGCCTCGCGCAGCGCCCCATAGGTGGAACCCCAACCGATAAGGAGGATTTCGGCGCCGGTGCTGCCGTATACTTCGGGTTCGCTCATCTCGTTGGCCAGGGCATTTTGCTTAAGCATGCGCTTGTCCATCATGCGCTTGCGCATGGCCCCGTCCTCGATGATATGCCCATCTTCGTCATGCTCATCGCTGTCGGCCAGCACGACCTCACCGGCAAATTGTCCGGGATAAGCACGAGGTGAAAGCCCATCCTCAGTCAGGCGATAGCGTTGGTAGGGGGAGGGCGCCGTTTCTTCCGTGGCCAGATGCCGCTCGTAGACCAAGCGAGAAAAGTCATAGGGCCGTATTGAGCGCGCAGTGTCGGCAAAGTCTTGGTCGGTGAGAAATATCACTGGCACTTGGTACTTGTCAGCGAGGGTGAAGGCCTTGTTCAGCCGATAAAATGCGTCTTCTAAGTTGGTGGCCGAGAGTACCGCTCGGGGGAATTCGCCATGGCCGCCAAAGATGGCAAAGTTCAAGTCGCCCTGCTCAGTCCGCGTGGGTAGACCGGTGGCGGGACCGGGTCGCATGGCGAGAACCACGACAATGGGGGTCTCGGTCATGCCGGCGAGGGATAAACCTTCGACCATGAGGGCAAAACCTCCCCCTGATGTAGAGGTCATCGAGCGCAAACCGGCGTAGCTCGCCCCCAGTACCATGTTGATGGCGGCGATTTCGTCCTCGGCCTGTTCCACCACTAGGCCATATTGCTGCTGCTTGGCGGCGAGATAGGTCATGATCCCGGTGGCCGGGGTCATGGGATAGGCCGCCAGAAAACGGCAGCCACTGGCGAGGGCGGCCATGCCAAGGGCCTGGTTGCCGTCGATGAAAATCTGTGGCGTCTCGGGTGTAGCCTCCGGCAAGGGCGCTACCACCGGTCGAGCGGGGAGTAGGGCCGAGTAACCGGCACGGAAGGCCGCAATGTTTTGTTCGACCAAGGCCTCGGCGAACATTTCTCGGATTAGGCCTTCGGCAGTGGGCAAAGCCAGCCCAAGGAGCGACAGGACTGCCCCTGTGGCCACGGTGCTGGCGAGAATGGCTCCGCCCGCGGCGCGGGCTAGGGAACCAAGAGGGGTAGGAAGTCCACGTTGTTCCTGTGCGGGCAAGGCGAATAAGGCATTGTCGAAAATGACGCTCGCCCTAGGCCGCAATTTTTTGTGATGCACCACATATGTTTCTTCGTTTAGCGCGACTAAAATATCGATGTCCGTGGCCAGTGCCCATGGGGTAGTGCTGCCAACTCGCAGCAGGGAAAAGTTGTGCCCGCCGCGCACCCGGGACATATAGTCTTTAGACAGGAGGACGCCGTAGCCTAGGCGGGTGAGGGTTTTGCCGAGCAAGTGCGCGATGGTATCCATGCCCTGGCCGGCGGCCCCCCCGATAACAATGTTCATTTAACCACCCCTTCTGTTTCCGTCTGTTCCGTTATCCCTCTGGGACGTTGCTGCTCCGCACCATGCTCAGTATAACGTAATTCAGCGTGATTCTATTTTAGCACCGATTACATTTTGCGACAATTCACTCTGATTTGGGTTTCAGTTTTAGGGGAAACTGCGCTTTCCCAGATTTAACGGGCATGGTATAGTAATGTTGTGTCAGGATGCAGAAAGCGTTTGATATTATGCCCAGCAAGAGTAAGCATTACGATAGCACTGGAGGCATTTACATGAAGATGATGCGTGTTGTTCTCATCGCCCTTATCCCCGTAACCCTGGCCGCTCTGTGGTTCTTTAGGCTACCGGCCTTGCTCTTATTAGGGGTGAGTGTGGCGTCAGCGGTCGGCAGTGAGGCCCTGTGGCAATATGTGCAGAAGAAGCCCCTGAAGATTAAGGACCTCAGCGCAGTAGTGACGGGGCTTTTGTTTGGCCTTGGTCTTTCTCCTTCCTTGCCCCTCTACATTGCGGCCATTGGCGCGGCCTTCGCCATCATCGTCGGCAAGCAGCTCTTTGGCGGCTACGGCAAGAATATCTTTAACCCGGCCATTCTTGGGCGTCTGTTTATCGTCCTCGCCTTCCCCGGTACCATGCGCCCGTGGCTTATGCCGGTGGACTTAACCACGGCCGCCACCCCGCTTCAGATATTTCGCGCCGATGGAACTATGGCCCCACTGCTCGACCTCTTCACCGGGCTGGTGCCGGGCTCGGTGGGCGAGACTTCGGTGCTCGCCCTCCTCATCGGGTTTGCTTGGTTGGTGTATAAAAATACAGCCAACTGGCGCATACCCGCGGCCATTGCGGCAGCGGTGACCGCCATCGCCATTTTCGCTGGGCAGGACCCACTCTTTCATCTCTTTTCGGGAAGTCTGCTGCTAGGAGCTCTCTTTATGGCCACCGACCCCATCACCGCACCGCGCAGTCAGATTGGGAGATGGATTTTTGGGGCGGGCATCGGCGTTGGCATCATGCTCATGCGTTTCTATAGCCCCTTACCCGAGGGCACGAGTTTCGCCATCTTGGGGTTAAATGCCGCCGTTCCTCTCATCAATCGCTACACCATGCCGAAGAAAAAGCCCACCCCCGCTAAGCCCAAGGCCGTTCAAGCGACGAAGGAAGGAGGGGCACAGAGTTGAGCATCAGTAAGACGCGTGGTATTTTGTATAAACTGGCGCGGATTCTAGGCGATGTTCAGGCCATCAGCAGCGGCAGTCCTAAAAAAATGGCCAAGCGCGTTGGCCGACGCATCGTTGGTCGGGCCGCGGGCCGGGCCATGGGCAAGTTGTTCAAGTAGAGCTACCAGCGCAAAAAAACCAGTCTTCATTTGAAGGCCAAGAGGAAATGCCAAAGGCGTGCGCGAATAAATACTGCCAAGAATTTCGCGAGCTAGGAGGAAGGCTAGATGCCACATCGGTGGGTTGATCTTTCCGGCGGCGACAGGCTGCAGCTTAAAGCATCGCTGCTCACCGGTTCGCTCAGTGTGTACTTGGTGGAAAGTGGGCGAGAGAGACTCAAGAAGGCCGAGATCCTGCCATCAGGACAAATAGCGGGCAAGGAGCTTAAGGAGCACCTAGCGGAGCTGGCCCCTATTATCTCCATGCCCCCCAATGCGGTGGTTGGAGAGGCCCAGTTCATGCACAACAGGCAGCAAGTGGTCGTACGCAATCAGTTGCTAGGTCGGGAAGGTGCCAAGACCTTCCTGCATCGAGTGTACCTAGCTTTGGGTTTTGGGCTGACGAGGATCACCGTGTGCCGCGACGGCATCGAAATATTTGATTGGACCGGGTAACACGCCTTGCTCTTGTTCGCAAGCTGGCATAGGGTGCTGGCCTTGTAGCGCCGGCACACGTAGCGACCAAAGGGACAGTCCCTTTTATAGGGGGTCCAGACCGGGGGGAGGGTCGGCGTGCCGTGTCACGCCGCTACCTGGGATGCAGGGCGTTGTAGCGCCGGCACAAAGTGGACATGCCCCCTTTCTCCCTTGCAATTATCTGCGGTCTGGCATAGAATAAATACAGAGTGCAATTAAATAGCGAGCAGGGGAGCTGGAGAGGCCGGCTGAGATAGAGAACCTAGGAGTTCTTTGACCCTTTACCTGATCTGGGTAATGCCAGCGGAGGGAAGTGCCATGGTTTTTTTTGACGAGCACGCCTAGCGCGGTGCTCGTCTGTTTATTTGCTAAAAAAGGAGGTTAGCAGATGAACTTAAAAAAACTCACCGTTGCTGCCCTGCTCATCGCTCTGGGCACAATGGCCGCCTCAACGATTGTCTTCCCCTTCGCGGGGGCGAGGCTGTTTCCCGTGCAGCATGCCATCAATGTGGTGGCGGCAGTCTTGCTCGGGCCGCTCTACAGCGTGCTCACCGCCTTTGGCATTTCTTTCCTGCGCAACTTGCTCGGCACCGGTTCGCTTTTGGCTTTTCCCGGCAGTATGATTGGGGCCTTTCTCGCCGCCTGGGTCTACCAAAAAACACATTGCAAGTTAAAGGCCGTCCTTGGTGAGGTGCTGGGCACGGGGGTATTAGGCGCGGCCATGGCCTTCCCGGTCGCTCGCTTTCTCTTGGGACGTGATGTGGCCGCCTATGCCTTTGTCATCCCCTTCATCCTGAGCAGTCTGGCTGGGTCTGTGGTCGCCTATGTTGTGGTGGCTAGCTTAAGCGACCGACTTCTAACCCAGATGGGCCTCCGGGGGAAAGCCTGATGCAGACCGCCCTCACTATCGCCGGTTCAGACTCAAGTGGCGGGGCCGGTCTTCAGGCCGACCTTAAGACCTTTGCCGCTCACGGGGTCTTTGGCCTCTGTGTGGTTACGGCGGTGACCGCGCAAAACACGGTCGGGGTCTTTGCAGTGGAGGACATTTCGCGCGCCTGTATTTTGGCGCAGCTTGCGGCCGTCTATGCCGACATACCGGTGCATGCCGTAAAAATCGGCATGGTGTCGCGGCGGGAGACTATCATCGCCTTAGCCGAGTCGCTCCCTAGCTACCGGCCCCTCCATGTCGTGCTCGACCCTGTCATGATTTCCAAGAGCGGTTTCTACCTTTTGCAGGCGGACGCCATCGAGGCGCTTAAAGCGCTGCTTCTGCCGCTGGCCGACCTCGTGACCCCCAATATCCCCGAGGCCACAGAGCTTATGGGGCAGACTATCCATTCCCTCGCCGACATGGAGCAAGCCGCCAGGCATATAGTTGCCCTTGGTGCCAAGGCGGCCTTAATCAAGGGCGGCCATCTGTCCGGAGAGGCGGTGGACGTCCTCTATGACGGGCGGAGCCTCCACCACTTTGTTAGTCCTCGCATCAATACCCCGCACACCCATGGCACAGGCTGCACCCTGTCGGCGGCCATCGCCGCTAATTTAGCGCAGGGACTACCCTTGGTGCGGGCAGTGGAATTGGCGAAGGCGTACACAAGCGGGGCTATCGCCCATGGGTTCGCCCTAGGGAGGGGCGTGGGGCCGACCCATCATTTCTACGACCTCTATAAACGAGCCGGCATAAAGGATAGCAGCAACTAGGGAGGTAGCGAAATGGCATTGATTGACCAAATGGCCGGCGTTTTAAGCCAAGTGCGGGCCCTGCGGCCGCTAGTGCATCAAATTACCAACTATGTGAGTGTCAACGATTGCGCCAATATCGTCCTCGCCTATGGCGGGGCCCCCGTGATGGCCGATGATGCCGAAGAGGTGGTGGAGATGGTAGCTATCGCCTCCGTTTTGGTTTTAAACATCGGCACCCTCAATTCGCGCACCATCCAGGCCATGCTCCTCGCGGGGCAGGAGGCCAATGTCAGGGGTATTCCTGTAGTGCTCGACCCGGTTGGTGTCGGGGCGACCAGGTTGCGCACTGACACCGCCCAGCGGATTATGGCCGAAGTTAAGCTGGCCGTCATTCGGGGCAATGCCAGCGAAATCGCCGTGCTGGCGGGCGAAATAGCGACTACGCGCGGGGTTGACGCCGGCAGTACCGTGGGCAACACCATGCTGCTCGGGCAGGAGTTGGCCACGAGGCTTGGTGCTGTGGTAGCCATAACCGGGGCGCAGGACATCATCACCGACGGCTGTCGTATTATACTCTGCGACAACGGCCATCCTCTGCTCACGCGGGTTACCGGGACGGGATGCATGGTTTCGGCCTTGGTCGGTGCCGGCGTGGGAGTTACCGCGGACTACTTGCTGGCGGCGGCCGCCGGGGTTGTCAGCATGGGTTTGGCCGGCGAGTATGCAGCTGAGGCCAGCAGTTACGGCAACTTGGGGGCCTTTAGGAGCCATATTATTGACTTTATAGGCAATATTGCCCCCTCGCACATCTTGGCTGGAGCTAGGATCCAACTTCATGCCTAGAACAGAGGATTACTCTCTGTACTTGGTTACCGATGCCGAGCTCATCGGCGCGCGGGACTTTTTGTCCTGTGTACGCGCGGCCATTGGCGGCGGCGTGAGCATGGTGCAGCTGCGCGAGAAAAACCGAACGGCGCGAGAGTTCTACCACTTGGCGCAAACTGTGCAAGAAACTACCTCGGCGCTAGACGTGCCCCTCATCATCAATGACCGTCTGGACATCGCCTTGGCCATGGACGCCGACGGGGTGCACCTAGGGCAAAATGATCTTCCGGCGGGGGTGGCTCGCCACCTTCTTGGTGCCGGCAAAATTCTGGGCATCTCTGTGGCGACCATGCCGGAGGCCGTAGCCGCGGCAAGGCAAGGGGCGAGCTATGTCGGAGTGGGGGCGGTGTTTCCCACCGCCACAAAGGGCAATGTGCGTGCTGTCACCCTAGCCCAGCTTGCGGCCATCAAACAAGTGTTGGCCATACCGGTGCTGGCCATTGGGGGCATCACCGTGCTAAATGCCCCGGAAGTGCTCCGCACCGGCGTCGACGGCATCTGTGTGGCGAAGGCCATCTTAGGAGAAGAAAATATTATGCAGGCGGCGAGCCAACTTAGGAAGCTACTGCCGCACAAGGAGGAAGAGATTTGACGCAGCTAGAATGGGCCCGTCAGGGCATCGTTACCCCCCAGATGGAGTCGGCCGCCAAGCGCGAAGGCCTTGCCGCCGAAGATTTACGCGCCAAAATTGCCGCGGGGACGGTGGTCTTGCCGGCGAATAAAAACCATCGCCACCTTACACCCATAGCGGTGGGGAAGGGGCTTACCACCAAGGTTAACGCCAATATCGGCACCTCAGAAGCGTATCCTCATCTGGCACCGGAACTGGCCAAACTGCAGGCGGCGTTAAAAGCGGGCGCGCATTCCATCATGGACCTCAGCACCGGAGGGGACATCGACCGCATCCGGCGAGAAATAATCAAAGCCTGCGCGGTCATGGTCGGCACCGTACCGCTGTACCAAGTGATGGTGGACGCCCAAAGGCAAAACCGGAGCCTGGGGGAGATCACTAGCGACGATATCTTTGACGGTGTCCGCAAGCATTGTCAGGACGGCGCCGATTTTATCACTGTGCACTGCGGCGTCACCAGAGAGGTCGTGGCCCTCCTCCGGGCAGAGGGCCGACTGATGGACATTGTTTCGCGCGGGGGAGCGTTTTTGGCGCGGTGGATGCTGCACAATAATCGGCAAAACCCCCTCTTTGCCGAGTTTGACCGCCTGCTCGAAATTGCGCGCGAATATGATGTGGTGCTCAGCCTCGGCGATGGCCTGCGCCCAGGGTGTCTGGCCGATGCCACCGATGCCGCCCAAGTGTCCGAACTCTTAAACTTAGGCGGGTTAGTCAAGCGAGCGAGGGCGGCAGGGGTGCAAGTGATGGTCGAAGGACCGGGGCATGTGCCGCTCGACCAAGTCGAGAGCAATGTTAAGCTCGCCAAGACAATTTGTCACGACGCCCCATTCTATGTGCTAGGGCCCCTCGTCACCGACATCGCTCCCGGGTACGACCACATTACGGCGGCTATCGGGGGTGCGCTGGCCGCTTTTCATGGCGCGGACTTTCTTTGCTATGTGACCCCCGCCGAGCACTTGGGTCTACCTGACATAGATGATGTGCGCACCGGGGTGATGGCTTCGCGCATTGCCGCCCATGCCGCCGATGTCGCCAAGGGCATCAAGGGGGCGCGAGCGTGGGATGACAAAATGGCCAAGGCGCGGAAAGCCCTCGACTGGGAGGCGCAACTCTCCCTAGCCATAGATTCAGAAACCGCGACCCGCTTCAGACATGAGAAAAACGAGCGTCAGGAAGAATGCTGTACCATGTGCGGTCAGTTCTGCGCCTACAAGTAGAGCCGTATATTTTCGGTGATATGTTTTCTGCAATAGGGAATTCCTCAGTTTTGCAAAGTTATTCCCCAGGCACTCATGTGGAGTGTTTTTCATTCAGGTTGATGCATCAGATAGTTTCGTATCCCGCAGCTGGGGCCGTCGAAGATCAACAAGTAGCCGTGGTGGATACCTGCAAAAACCGGCGACCTCGGCACGGTTTTTCCATCATGGTTACGACCGGGGGAGGGTCGGCGTGCCATGTCACGCCGCTACCTGGGACATTGTAGCGCCGGTAGATGGGGCGTTGTAGCGCCGGCACAAAAACCGGCGACCTTAGGCGGGTCCTTGGGTTACAGCAGGTCGGCTGCCGCCTAAGGGGGTGCTTCCGGCCCGACTAGGCGGCAACTTTATTTTTGGTATTGACAATCGTTATCAGTTGTACTAACATAAAAAGCGCGGGATGCGAATATTTTTTTACATGTGTAATGAGAATGAGTATCTGTATCATTATGACTGCATGGCCATACTCTATGGGGAGGTATCGTATGAGAAAAATCGCCATATACGGCAAAGGTGGCATAGGCAAGTCCACCACTACGTCGAACTTAGCGGCGGCCTTAGCGGCTGGGGGTTTGCGAGTAATGCAGGTGGGCTGTGACCCCAAGGCTGATTCGACCACAAACCTCATGGGCGGTAAGAAAATACCCACTGTTCTGGACAGCATCAAGGCGAAGAGGGATGTTCTCAAGCTACAGGACATTGTCTTCGCCGGATATGGCGGGGTGTTGTGTGTCGAGGCTGGCGGCCCCCCACCGGGGGTGGGGTGTGCAGGGCGCGGCATCATCTCGGCTTTTGAGAAGCTGGCCGAACTGAAGGCCTTTGAAACTCTGCAGCCGGACATAGTCCTGTACGACGTCTTGGGTGATGTGGTGTGCGGCGGCTTTGCGATGCCGCTGCGGGAGGGCTATGCTCGGGAGGTCTATATTGTCACCTCCGGCGAAATGATGTCCCTTTACGCTGCCTCAAACATCAGTTCTGCGGTCAAGAGATTTTCGGGCATAGGCTACGCCAGTCTGGGAGGGCTCATCTTAAACGCTAAGGGTGTAGTCGACGAAGTCGCGTTGGTGGAAAGGGCGGCGGCAGAAATCGGCACTTCTATTGTGACCTACATACCGCGCGATGGGCGCGTTCAGTCGGCGGAAAACATGGGTCAGACGGTCATAGAGGCCTACGGGATCGGTGGCATGGGGGAGATTTACATGGATTTAGCCAATAAAATCCTCGCCCAGACGCACATAAAGAAAGCAATCTGAAAGGTGGTAAGGTAGTGAAGAAGTATCAGCAGTTTTTAGCCTTTGTCCTCGTGGCGGTCTTTAGTATCGGTATGATGGGTTGCACCGCGCAGCAGGAGGTGGCTACCCCTAGTAAGCCGCCGGTGGCGGTCTCCCCAGCCCCCGTACCTCCCGCTACGCCCGTTGCCCCCGCTGTGCCGGTTGCGCCGACTGCGCCGCTTGCTCCTAGCGCTCCAATGGTAGTGACCCCTCCCGTAACGCCTGCCCGACCGGTCGTAGTCCCACCGGCCCCCCCCCGACCAATCGCCCAAGCTGCGGCTCCAACCGCCACACCGGCAGTCCAGCCTGCAGCTCCCGTGGGGGATGCCCCAGTCACGGCAGAACCGTGGCGCCCACGTGAATTCACCTTGCGTGAAGCGGACGGCACGGTGCTTACCTTTCCCAAGGCTCCCGAGCGCGTGGTCATCTTGTCGCGAAGCATCATCTTTATTCTACACGGTCTCGGCATAACCCCGGTGGGCATTCATACCACGGCTTTGCCCTTGCCCGCGGGCCTGGAGGCGGTACCTCGCCTAGGCATGCCAATGAACCCCAACATTGAACAACTGGTGGCTTTACGGCCGGACCTCATCATCCTGAGCTCACGCTTCAAGCCGACCTTGGGTCCCATCTTCACTCGGCACAATCTGCCCGCCTTCTTCGTGGAAAATCAAAGCTATGAAGACACCATCAGAGCCATCGAGATGTTTGGGCGGGCTTTTGACCGCGTGCCCGCTGCAACCCGCATCATTCTCGACATGCGCGCGCGTGAGCACCGCCTGGATGCATTACTGAGAGGCAAGGCCTCGCCTCGCGTCATGGTGCTCTTTGGCTCCGGCGGCAATTTCTTTTTTGCCACCAACAATTCCTTTGTGGGCGACTTGGTAAGAGAGGTAGGCGCGATCAATGTGGTCGAAGGAGCACGCCTCGCCGAGCAAATGCCAGGGTATGTGCCGCTCAGTATAGAGATGGCAGTCGCCTTAAATCCTGATGTAATTTTGCGCATTTCCCATGGCAACAGAGCGGAAACGCGTACTCAATTTGAACGGGAGTTCCGCGAAAATCCTATTTGGCAGAATACCACCGCAGTGCGCCGGGGGCGCATCTATGACCTCGACAGCAATCTATTCGACCCCAATCCCGGGCTGGCCGTC
>QLUC01000160.1 GCA_018725275.1 Bacillota bacterium
ACCGTCATCTTGAATTTATCTTCCATGACATTTACTTACCTCTCTTTCTTGCTCCTCTCATTTTACCCTATGTATTACAACAGAACTCTCTAATGCGGTCAGCGCTGTGGCCAAAACCTCACCGGAGCTAAGGTCGTCCGTGGCAATCACCAGGTTAGCATGTTCCTTAGCCAGCGCCAGTACCTGCCATTGTTCGTCCAGCTTTTCTTGTCCCCAAGAAATCTGGCGGCGTTTTTTCGCCGTTGCGAGATTGCAACTTAAATATATTAGATAGTCCGGGGCCAGACGACGAAAAAACCGCTGCGAAACCGAATGCTCCTGGGGGATGTTGACAGCATGGTAGCCGTGGAGTTTGAGCGCTTGTACCAAGGTAGTCTTGCCCGACACACAGTTGCCCACTACCCCCACGACAAGAGTTAACACGGCACGTTGACCCTCATCGTGCGCACCTTGGTCTCGCCGTCATACTCCCCGACCTGGAGCACGAAGATGGCCATGTCATCGCAGGGGCGCGCCTGGTCGCGCCGCGTGGACTCGGCGAGCATGATATTGGCCAGAAACTCCGGCGGGTCGATGTGGGCCTTGATAAAATCCATAAATTCCTCGTCCGTCCAAGGTTTACCCCTCGACCTGCCGGCATGGTAAATTCCATCGGTCATGCCGACAATGGCCAGACCACGCTCCAGCGGAAACTCACAAATGGCCGGCTTCATGCTGCGGTGTACGCCAATAGGCTGGTCGGTCGAGGCTAAAGTCATGACGGTGCCGCCCTGCATAACAAACAGCGGCGGACCGGCATTTTGCGAGATGACGATACTCTGCGTTTCAAAATCGGCCGAGGCGATGGTGAGGGTGGACGAAATTTTACCGTCACGAAGGGCGTAGAGCATGTCATGCACAGTGCGCGCCACGGCGCCATCGCGCGCGCCTTCGGCGATTAGGGCGGCGGCTTTAGAGACCACTAGCCTGCTGTTCGTGCGGGCGGACTTGCCGCTGCCCTGCGCATCGGCCAGGATTACCGAAACCCCGCCCTGCGGTCTCTCGGTAATCTCCAGAGAGTCGCCACTCTCTGAGTGAGCGTACTTGTTAGTCTTGGCAACCGCAATCCGTACTTCCAGCACAAACAAACCTCCTCTGCTTTTAGACTTTTATACTATCATCCTCAGGCGTCAAATACTAGGCGTCCAGAGCAAACGCTCCCCCATGGCCGCCCCGAGACGCTTACCCCAAAACACCTTTTCAAAGAGAGCCGCCCGGGCGAGGTGGTTCATGGCAGTAGAACGCCGCTGTAAGATAGGCAAGGTTACGCCACCGGCGAGATAGAGCATGCTGCCGCCCTCGCCTGCCTCTACCTTGGCAATAGCCTGTAACAAGAAGTACCCATAGGCGCTATCGCCATCGATTAGCGGAGCGTGCACTTTAAGGGGCACGAAGGTGCGGCCTACGCAGAGCGGCAAGGGCACGAGGTTCCGCTTGCCGGAGACAAAATGTGCCGCATTGGCCAAAGCGCGCCGGTCGAGCGCATATTGCCGACAGGCCTGCTTGACCACGGTGCCGATGGTAGTATCCACAGAGTGCAGACTTTCGCCATAGACCAGCCTAGTGACCATGCCGGAAGTGGCGTAGCTTGGGTAAAATGCGAGTAGCGCAGTAAAATCAATAGCCATAAAAACACCTCCCTGCTTGCCATCATACTTGACTAAGGTTGCCGGGAGGTTGCAACCGCTCACATTTATGGGATAATTATATTAGCGAATAGGTTGCCTGGGTGTTAAAAGCATAGCCTAGCCCTCGCTTGGTCAGTATCCAAGGCGTGGGCGGGGGTAGCTTCTGCCTAAGGCGCGACACCTGCGCCTTGACGCTGTTTTCGCCCCCATAAAGCCCCTGCCCGCCGGTAATGAGACTGTAGATTTGGCTCGGGGTAAACACCCGTCCGGGGTGCTCGGCAAGTACAAAGAGAATGCGCATCTCTTGCGGAAAGAGCGCCAGCAAGCGGCCGCGGTAGCGCACCTCCATCAGGCTGCGGTTTATGACTAAACCACTGCCTAGGCTCTGGGTCATTTTTTGCGCCAACCTCATGGCCGGCACGACACGCTCGCCCGCCAGCCCCAGGCGGCGTAACTCCGCCAGGCTGGGCTTGCCTGCCGCCACCCTCCTTAGGCGACCGTGCTCGGCCATCTCGCGCACCACTTGGTAGACCGCCCCAACATCACTCTCGCGGCACTCCAGCGCCAAGGCCGCTTCGCGCACCAACTCGGGTGCGCCCCCAGTCCAGGCATAAAGGGCCAAGCTCACCCGGTCACGCTCCGGCTTTTTTAAGAGCAACGCCACTTCGCGCAAGGTAAAGTACCCTAGGTGCAGCTTAGAACAGGCCCACGGCTCACGCGCGCCCATCACCACATAGACCGAGGCCAAGGCGGGCACAAAGAGGCGTTCGCTCCGCAGGGCCTGGCACAAGGCCTCTAACTGGCCCCTTTCCGCAAGCGTAAGATGCTCCGCGCCATCAATGAGCAGCACCAAGGGGGCCGACGGAGCCAGGTCACGCAAGAAGTGTTGCGCGGACATAGAACAGTTCCATGAACAACCGACTTTTTCACCAATTTGTGGAACAATAGGGCCACTGCTCGCGGCGGCATTGACATACACCAAGGACCCCGCACAGCCGGCGGCCAGCCTGCTCCCCACTTGGGCCAAGAACAAAGTAAGCCCCGCCCTAGGCTTCGCCTCCACCAGCACATGACCCTCCTCCTCTGCCAGCGCCAGCGCCGCCGCCAGCACTTCACGCTCCACCCTCATACCTTCACCTCGCTTTTGTCCCCATCATATACGAACATATGTTCGCAGTCAAGCCTCATTGTTCAATATGACAAAACCTAGG